>DAOWKF010000092.1 GCA_030640045.1 Candidatus Omnitrophota bacterium
GGAATGTGCAAATATGCAAAAGAATCACCGGCCAAAGAGATAATCGTGGGCACGGAGCCGGATATGCTCTGTCGGCTCAGAAAAGAAAATCCTGACAAGAAGTTTTATCCGGCAAGTGAACTTGCTATTTGTTCCGATATGAAGCTGGTTACCTTAGAGAAAGTCTTATGGGCATTAGAGAATATGAAATATGAGATTAAGGTGCCGGAAGACATTCGCCGCAAAGCCAAAGAGGCGGTGGATAAAATGATTGCGATAAATGGATAAAGTTAATATCACGATAATCGGCGCAGGTGTAATTGGTTTAGCAGTGGCTACCGAGATCAGTAAGCGAAAAAGGGATGTGATAGTTTTAGAACAACATCGTTCCTTTGGTCAGGACACCTCCAGCCGAAATAGTGAGGTTATTCACGCTGGGATCTATTATGTTAAAGGTTCTTTAAAGGCGAAATTTTGTGTGGAGGGAAAAATGCTGCTCTACGATTTGTGTAGGCAAGCCAATATTCCTCATAGGCGTCTGGGTAAACTTATAGTGGCAACAAATAAGCATGAAACGCGGCAATTGGAAAACTTATTAAGAAGAGGTCAGGAGAATGGAGTTCAAGATCTTCATTTCAGTTGCAAAAAAGAGCTCGCTAACTATGAGCCGGCATTAAGATGTATTCAAGCGTTGCATTCACCTTCAACAGGCATTGTTGATAGTCATGCTTTGATGAAGTACCTCGAATTTAAGGCTATTCAACAGGATGTCCTCATTGCCTATAATACGAAGGTAATTGGTATAAATAGAGGTCAGAATGGATACCTTTTGAAGATAATAGACGCAGATGGCGGAAAAACAGATTTTATCTCTGAAATTGTGATAAACTGTGCCGGCCTGCATGCGGATACGATAGCCGGGATGGTAGGGATAAAAATTGATGAAGTTGGATATTCTCTATGCTATTCAAAAGGAGAATATTTTAAGGTCAGAGGCAAAAATGCTATTCCAGGAAATATACTAGTCTATCGGGCCCGCAAGGGATATGCTGTAGGTATCCATACAGTGATTGATCTTCAAGGGCAGGTAAAACTGGGACCAACTATGCACAGGATGGAAAAGGAGGTTGATTACAGTGTTGATCTCTGTCATAAAGAAGAGGTTTTTGAAGATTGCCAAGAATTTCTCCCTTTTTTGAAATTGGAAGATTTATCTTTGGATATGGCTGGAATAAGATCATCGCTTCAAGGAAGAGAAAGAGATTTTATCATTGCAGAAGAGGAAGCGTTGGGTTTCCCCAATTTTATTAATCTTATCGGTATCGAATCCCCTGGTCTTACCAGTTGTCTGGCGATAGCGAAAATCGTGAAGCACCTTCTTGAACAGTAAGTTATAAATAAGAGAGAAAGCGGGTATAGTGTCTGAAATTTTAAAAAAATATTGAAATTAAATTTTAAGTATGTTATAATTTACATAGTAGTATAGTAGCAGAAAATATTTCCCTGCCCTGCCCGTATAGATTTGATAGGTTTGAGCCAACACTAATAAAAAGGGAGCCTGCTTTTAAATATGGATTGTACACTTCTTCGGGAGGATACAAGAAGTATTTAATAAGGTACCCACTTAAAAAACCAGGTTCTTAACTATCACTTCTTACGACAGGGTGGGGATTTTTATTGTAAGAGGAAATATGGATTTATTTGAAGTGAAGTCTGATAAAAAGAAAGAGGGGAAGCGGATTCCTTTAGCGGCGAGAATGCGGCCGCGTTGTCTTGATGAATTTGCCGGCCAGCGGCATATTCTTGCTCCCGGTAAACTGCTGCGGCGGGCAATAGATGCAGACCGTATTGCTTCGCTTATCCTCTATGGCCCGCCCGGCACAGGAAAGACGGCCCTTGCCTGTCTCATAGCAAAGATGAGTAATGCGCATTTTGAGGTTCTCAACGCAACGGTTGCCGGTGTCTCTGAGCTCCGGAAAGTCATCGCGCAGGCAAAAGAGCGGGAGCGCCTTAAAGGCGGGAAGACGATTCTCTTTCTTGATGAAATACACCGTTTCAATAAACTCCAGCAGGACGCGCTGATGCCGGATGTGGAAGAGGGCGTAATTACGCTCATTGGCGCGACTACGCATAATCCGTTTTTTTCTATTGCCGCGGCGCTTGTTTCAAGGTCACAGATATTTGAATTTAAGCCGTTAAGCGACGTGGATATTTTAACCATCCTGAAGTATGCCATTAAAGATAAGGAAAGAGGTTTGGGCGCGCTGCCGCTTGCCCCAGACGACACTGCCCTGCGCCATCTGGCCAAGGTCGCTAACGGAGATGCCCGCCGCGGCCTTAATGCCCTGGAGGTAGGCGCGCTTACGACCGCGCCGGCGCCGGATGGCAGAATTCATTACACGCTTCAGGTGGCGGAAGACTCTATCCAGAAGAAGGCGGTGGTATATGACCAGGA
>DAOWKF010000045.1 GCA_030640045.1 Candidatus Omnitrophota bacterium
CGACTATCAGCAGCAAATGAACGAATCCTCAAAATGAAAGAGGCGTAAGTATAGTTCCCCTCTAAATTAAACAATGCAGCTTTTCCTACGTGTGAAGGGCTGCCAGACCGCCAATTAAGCAGGATATCGTTAGGCTTTAGGAGAAAACGTTCTTCCGTTGGTTGTTCAATATAAACGATTTTATGAAGACTTATATGCCCATCGAGATTAATGTTTGCACCTGTTAAAATTGGCCAGCCGATTTCAGAGTCTGTATTTAAAGCAACGCTTTCCGAAATTCCATAATCAATAGTAGCGATTTCTGAAACTTTTACTAGTTTCCAGTCTGCTGGAATCGACCCCATATACGAAGGCCGATACTTAGCATGTCTGCCTGGAATCCCGCGCGCAAAGAATTCTTCTATAAGTCCTTTTTTAAAAAGTAGCATATGCTCGATAATAGCTTGTGTTTTTTCTATAACCGATTCAACACTATTGAGAACCAATACTATATTTTTCTGCTCTAGTTTTGTCGGTAAATCAAATGGGAAATCCGCAAGTGCTGAAAAATTTAATGAATCCCTAACACTCCCTTGCGTACCTACTTTAACAAATCTCCTAAAACGCCTGCTTGATATCCAATAGTCAAGGTATTCTTCGTCTAAACCTTCTTTTACTTTAAAAGCAACGTACATTGGGCTAAGCAACCCTTGATCAAATTCTTTCAAGCGTGCTATGGAACCGACATTGACCCTTGACGGATTATAAGCAAATTGTCCTTTTTTGATAAGCTTATAATTTGAGAGATCCTTACTAAATACTTTACGGTCAAATTGTTCTTCTGAAAGAGAAAGCCCCGGTTTGTTCGTAACACTCAAAACTGGGATACCGCTATTTCCACTTATGTTATTACGTTCACTCAACTCAGCAATACATTCTCCGAGCTTAATACGTTTCCATCTTGAAGGTGTCTTATAACTATTTATCATATCCTAATTCCCTTAAGCATTTATCCATCTTTTTTTCAGCATGATCACGTTGTGTCTCAAGATCGCGTAGTGTCTTAAGCGCTTTTTTGACATCAATTTTGGGTTCGGATTCAAGAATATCAATGTACCGGCTAATGTTAAGGTTGTAATCATTCTCCTTGATTTCATCCTGTGAAACCACCCGAGCAAATCTCTTTACATTCTTATATTTGTCGAAAACATTTACGATTTTTTCTATATCCACGTCGCGAAGTTTATTCTGATTTTTATCTGACTCAAAACACCCGGCTGCATAAACAAATAGCACTTTATTTTTCCTTTCTTTAACTTTATTACGGTTAAAAATTAAAATCGTTGCGGGAATGCCTGTGCCATAGAAAAGATTTGGCGCTAACCCTATAACCGCCTCAAAGTAATCCTCGTCTATCAAGGCCTTTCTGATCTTACCTTCAGACGCACCTCTAAAAAGCACGCCGTGAGGCATGACCACACCAACCATACCCTTATCATTAATCGTAGAGATCATGTGTTGGATAAAAGCGTAATCTCCCTTTGCTTTTGATGGAATTCCATAGCGAAATCTTCCATAGCCATCATTCTGAGCAGCCTCGATACCCCAATCTCTTAAACTAAATGGCGGATTAGCTATAACCCTGTCAAAAAGCATGAGCTCGCCTTCCTTAACAAGTTTGGGCGCTCGGAGAGTATCACCCTTTTCAATTCTTGCATCCGGCAAATTGTGCAGTAGCATATTCATCTTGCATATAGACCAAGTGCCGAGATTTTTTTCCTGGCCGAACAATGAAATATTCCTGGAATTACCCTTTTTCCTCTCTATATAGTGGGCACATTCGATAAGCATACCGCCTGAACCGCAGGTAGGATCGCAAATGCGCATGCCTTCTTTGGGCTTGAGAAGCTCCACGATCAACTGGACAACCTTTCGCGGCGTATAAAACTCTCCACCTTTTTTACCGGCGTCATCGGCGAACTTCTCTATAAGGTATTCATAGGCCCTACCCAACATGTCAGGCTCTTCGAGGTCTGTATTCTTGAGGCTGATTTTAGAGAAGTGATTCACGAGCCGTGATAGTACAGAGTCGCGGTTCTTTGTGTCGCCGAGCTTATTGGAGTTAAAATCTATGTCCGCAAGCACACCCTCAAGGATCTGATTCTTATCTTCAAGAGCATGGCACGCTTTGTTGAGCTCATCTCCTATATTTTGTGAAACCTTGCGTATCTCGGACCAACGAGCGCGCTTCGGTACAAAGAACTGGTGCTCGTCCGGATCCTCCATGGCTATCTTTGTGGCTTCAGCCTGAGAGGTGCCACGTTTAAGTTCTCTCTGCACTATTCTTTCCACCTCATCATCGAAAACATCAGACAGACGCTTGAGGAATAAAAATCCGAAGATGTAACTTTTATAGTCGGATGAGTCGATTGAACCTCGCAGAATATCTGCTGCACCCCATAGATAATTATTGAGCTCGCCATTTGTTAGCTTTGACATTTTTATCCTCCCTATTTCTTTATTAGCTCTTCGATAATGCGTTCAGTAATTTTTTTTCTTGTGACTGCAGCGCCCAAACTTAATCTATACTGTTCAACAGAAGACGTTGTTAAGTCTATTATCTGTTTCTGTAAATTGATCGGCAAAACAGGAACTTCAAGCTCTTCTACGTTTGAAACTGTAAGCACGAGGCGCGTATCAGCGGAGGTTGCTCTCTTAAGAATTTTCCTTTGGCCTTCCTTTATATTCAGATATATAGCCAAAAATTCTGGTAATACTAACTCGCCTAGGCGTATGGCTATTAAGTTTGATGTTATTAGAGCCTTGCCAATGTCCTCGGTAATAACAGCGGCTTTCAATAAGCTACCTCTGCAGGTAACAACGACATCTTTCGGATATATTAAATATCTAGATAAGTTCTTAAATTCCCCGGGCATTAACCGCCGATACGTATCAGGTCTAATAGTTCCTTCGGCTACATCCTTAATGTTTACCAAGGGAAGGCCATCCGCGCGCTCCTCCATTTTCTCTGTGCTATATAATGGTACGCCTGAAAATATCTCTTTCGATAATAGTTTTAAAGGCTTCGTTCTTTCTGGCATATATCTATCCTCTTTAACCATGCAGAAAGTATATCACACGGCAATAATTTTGTCAAGTAAAAAATAATAAATTTCTTATGTAATAAATTTTAGTGTGCTTGACACTAAATAATTCCTACCGTAAAACATGCTCATCTTTAATATCACTTGCTATCCAAAGAAACCTATGGCTATATATGTACTAAGGAAAGGAGGCTAAAATGAGCGAGATAATGGCCCTTAAAAACGCGCCTGTTGAAGAGCTTCTCAGGCGATATAAAGAGCTTTATGGAGAGGATTCTTCTGGAAACCATAGGCTCTATCTTTGGCGCAAAGTCGCTTACAGGCTACAAGAGCGCGAGCAAGGCAGCCTATCAGCCAAAGCCAAGGGCCGGCTTAAGGCACTTATTGAAGAGTATGATCCTATCAATAATAAAGCCCTTAGGCCGGATAAGCCAGCTCCGTGTCAATCTACCCCTAAGGATAAGCGACTACCTATTCCGGGGACCGTAATCACTAAAAAATATAAGGACGTTAAGCACCGGGTAAAGGTGCTTGAAAATGGTTTTGAGTATAACGGAAAGATTTATAAAACGCTATCCGCCATTGCTAAGGAAGTCACTGGAGCGCATTGGAATGGATACTTATTCTTTAATCTGTAGGAGGTCTGATGGAAAAACAAGAAAAGAAAAAGATTAACTGCGCAATATATACGCGTGTTTCGACTACTGAAGGACTGAAACAGGAATTTACTTCGCTGGATAACCAGCGCGAATCTGCTGAGAGCTACATTCAAAGCCAAAAGACGGAAGGCTGGGTAGCGCTAGCTGAGCGCTACGATGATCCAGGTTATACGGGAGCGAATACTGAGCGACCTGCCCTGCAAAAGCTCATGGCTGACATTAGAAAAGGCGGTATTAATTGTGTAGTGATTTATAAGGTAGATCGATTATCGCGCTCGCTTCTTGATTTTACTCAACTCTTAGAGTTCTTTGAACAGAACAACGTGACATTTGT
This sequence comes from Candidatus Omnitrophota bacterium, assembly GCA_030640045.1. Classification (GTDB taxonomy): domain Bacteria; phylum NPL-UPA2; class BS750m-G34; order BS750m-G34; family BS750m-G34; genus BS750m-G34. Next base: position 4,077 of record DAOWKF010000045.1, read on the forward strand.
ATCGGTGACACAAGCCTTTAATACCAATACTTCGATGGGGCGCCTTACCTTGAATATACTTCTCTCCTTCGCCCAATTCGAACGCGAAATCATAAGCGAGCGGACACGAGACAAGATGGCTGCTTCCAAAAAGAAAGGCAAATGGGTCGGTGGTAGGCCGCCTTTAGGCTATGATATTGACAAAATAAACCGAAAACTTGTCGTAAACCTAAAAGAAGCCGAGATTGTAAAAGAGATATTCAATCTCTACCTTGAAAAACGATCCCTCCTTTCAGTAGCAATAGCGCTTAATGAAAAAAATCGCCTGACAAAGAGCTACGCAACGCTGGAAGGTAGTAAATCCGGCGGTGTAAAGTTTAAAAGCACAAGCATCCAATCGATAGTTAAAAACCCATTCTATGTAGGTAAAGTCCATCATGCTGGAGTGCTTTATCAAGGGGAGCAAGAACGCATAATTCCCGACGAGATATTTCAAAAGTCTCAAGAAATACTGGCCAATAACCGTCGGGAGCGCAAGGTAGCTGGCGTAGTAACAAACGTTGGCTTGCTGAATAGCATCCTGCGCTGTAAGGCTTGCGACAGCGCCATGTATTACACCTATAGCAAGAAAGGCGCCAATAAATACCACTACTACATTTGTATGAACGCCCAGAAGCGTGGCTATAAGAGCTGCCCTACGCGCCTTATTTCCGCTCAAGTGATTGAGCACAAGTTCATGGAATTCTTAAGAACCATATCAAAAGATTCGAGGATTGAAGCCAATAAATGGGAAGCTCTAACCGTAGAAGAAAGCATACCAATCCTTAAATCGATCGCCAAGGTCACACATTATGACGCGATTAATGGGCTCCTCGAGATAGTGCTCCATAATAGCGATAAAAGCCATCAATTCGCGCTAAAGCTGGCCGAACTAAAACACATACCCTATCATCGCCAACAGGCCGAGATAAACAAAGAGCCGCTTATACGCCAAAACCTGATCCTGGCTCATCAAATAAACCAAGTTGCACGCGAAAGAAAGTGCCCCTTGAAAGAAATCGCCGGATGGATTGGCATAAGCCCAGCGCGGATCTGCCACATCACGAATATGCTTCGCATATCGCCACAAATCCAGGAAGAAATACTCCTCTCTGATAGCAAGGCGCTTTCCAGCATACCCGAATACAAACTACGCGATGTAAGCATAGAATTAGACTGGAATAAACAGCGAGATATCTGGAATAATCTCCTTAAATCCCAGCGAAAATAGTCCACGACCATACCATTTACTAGAGATAAATCCAGCCAAATATCTGCCAATTCCTAGTAAATGGCTATCGTGCCAGCCCTAGACTGCCATATTATCACCTAAAAACCATTTACTACACGAGCCAAAATATAAGCCGAATCAGAGATAAATCACGCTATTTTGGAAATTATCTGGCCTGTTTTGAGAAAATTTTAAATGCCAAAAGAGAAAGGTGTTTAAAACTAGTGGGCTCGTCGGAAAACAATGCCCTAAGTCTTTGAAACGTAAAGACAAAGAAAAAGCCCTGATCAGGTTAACTAATCAAAGCTTTATGCCTCTCTCTTCTCGAAAGGAGAGAGAACTTTTTGGTAGCGCCAACGGGGATCGAACCCGTAATCTCCACCTTGAGAGGGTGGTGTCCTAACCAATTAGACGATGGCGCCGAATATTAATATTCCCTGTAATACTGTTCTTTTCCGGACTGCTGGGAACTATAGATGTGGGGTTCAAGATTTTTCTGAATCTCTGGCGAGACCTTTATAAACTCAAGGCCGGTCTTATACTGACCTTCAGCAAGCTTTTCACTTTTTTTAACCTCTGTCTTTACTTTAACCGGCTTGGTATACATTGGTAAATAAAGACTGATCAAAAATTTCTTGCCAAAAGGAATGGCCTCCGGATAGATAAAAGATAGTCCTCTTGCCGAAATGTCCTTAACTAAAAGTATCGGGGTTTCCTTTTTCGAAAAGATAGGCCCAATCCGAAAGGTAAAATAGATTTCCCCCCTAAACCTCTGGGCCTTTCTTCGTTCCATATCCTTATTCTTCTCTGCTCGCTACCTTTTCTACTGCGCCGACCTTATCTTTCTTGTCCAGACGGATGAGGCGGACTCCCTGGGTATTGCGTCCGACTTTATTTATGGCGGCAACAGATGTGCGAATGATAATACCTTGCTTTGTCATAAGTATTATCTCATCCTTATCCACCACTGTAAGCACTCCGACTACAAAACCGTTCCTTTCGCTTGTCTTAACATTGATAATCCCCTTACCGCCTCTGCTTTGTTTCCGATATTCACTGAACTCAGTCCTCTTGCCATAGCCATTTTGAGTTACAACTAAAATACCTGCCTTCTCGTCTACTACCTCCATGCCAACGACCTTGTCGTTCTTGGAGAGCCGGATCCCCCTCACCCCACGTGAGGCCCTGCCTGTATGGCGCACATCTTTTTCTGAAAAACGAATCGCCTTCCCCTGCTCTGTAGCCAGGACTATCTCTCTCTCCCCGTCTGCCTTCACAACACCTATAAGATTATCATTGGGAATAAGACCAAGCCCTATAATCCCTCCTGCTCGAGGGTGACTATATAGAGAGAGCTTTGTCTTCTTAACCATTCCCTGTTCTGTAGCCATAACCAGAGAATCTTTTGGCGTAAACTCCTTTACAGGAATAAC
>DAOWKF010000119.1 GCA_030640045.1 Candidatus Omnitrophota bacterium
AAGACAATATCTTTCAGATGTGTCGAAAGCTCATATGCCCATGCAGAACTATCAACAGTGACAAAGAGTGTCCCCTTTTTTAAAAAGGCAGGCGTTGTGTGTCTTGCCACCTCTTTTCCTACAAACTCATCCCACCCGGTTTTTATGCTCGCCTCGTTCATCTTGTGGGAATGGCTTTCTTTTATAACCCGTTTAAGGATTTGAGAAATTTTTTCCGATGAACTCATTATCTAAAGTCTTATGGGCATGAGAAAGTAAAGATAATTGTCGTCGTGGGTTTCCGGTTTAAATACTGCGGGGGTTAATGGATCATTATATTGGAAATCTATAGACTCACTACTGTTATTTTTTAAAAAATCTATAACATAAAATGGATTAAACAGAATAGTAGCAGTCCCTGCTTCCCCCCCCTCACATTTTATCTCTTCCCTTGCTTCTCCGAGTTCGGGATTGACAATTGAAACGACTACCTTTTTTTTGCCTATATCAAATCGAACAGCATTGGCGCTCTCCCCAGTCAAAAGCGCCATCCGTTTAAGCGAAGCCAAAAATTGTTCACGGTTTAACCCAAGCTTATATTTAAGTGTCTTAGGGATTATCTTTTCATAGTCCGGGAATTGACCCTCTACCAGACGCGAGACAAACCTTGTCGCTCCCGAGCAAAAGATTACCTGTTTTTCCGAAAAAAGTATCCCGAGAGGGCCATCTTCTACTATCTGGTCTAACTCACGTATGGCATTAGCAGGAATAATTACCTCTATCGGGGATTGTTTAGTCTCCATCTTACGGCAAACATAGGCCATCCTCCTTCCGTCTGTGGCCACAACCTTTAAGATCCCTTCCCCTACCTTAAAATAAATACCGTTTAAGATAGATCTCCTCTCGTCATAAGAAATAGAAAAAGACGTGTTTTTAATAATCTCTTTAAACTCTCCCCCGTCTATCTCTATCTTGATTTCATCTTTAATATCCGGCAAAGTTGGAAAATCATCTGTCCCCATCCCCATCAGTTTAAAATGTGAACTGCCGGAATTTATTAAGATAGAATTATTTTTCTGCGTGTCTATTGCAACATCCTTTTCCGGAAGTTCCCTTATAACTGCCTCAAACTTTTTTGCAAGACATGCTACTTCTCCTTCTTCGTCTACCTGTACATCTAAAAATGTCTCTATACCAATTTTTAAATCAGTAGCCACCAGGCGCAACTTATTGCCTTTTGTCTGCATAAGCAGATATGAGAGTATGGTCATTGGGGTTTTATCTGAAGCAACACCTCCAACCTTATTTAAAGCCTTAACCAGTTCTCCTTTTTTACATCTTAACCTCATCTATATTCCTCCTCTTTAAATTTTCATACCAGAACTTGTATAATTCATATTAAAATTATTCTATCATAGTTTTTTAAAATAACAAGCCAAATCGGCCTTCGGTCGATAACTTGAGTCCATTTTCTATAAGTTTATGGTATAGTTCTTTATTCCTATTATTATTTTATTCTTAATAGTAATAGTAGTAATAACAGAGAAAAATGTGAATAAGTGCTTAAGTGATTATTGTGTAAGATAGTTAAAAACAAAATAAGCTGTGGATAAGATGGAAAAACCTGTGCATAAATAAAGACTACTCTTTAATGATTTCTATAAGTTGATTTGTGGTCCTGCGCAGACCTTCGTCCTTTTCTATCTTTTTGGGGATATTTTGACAGGCATGTATAACCGTGGTATGGTCCCTTCCCCCAAAAGCTTCTCCTATCTCAGGCAGGGAGTGCGTGGTAAGTTGACGGCTTATATACATAGCAATCTGGCGCGGTAATGCGATGTTTTTATTTCTTTTTATTCCTTCAATGTCACTCATCCTGATGTCAAAGAAACTACACACATTTCGTTTAATCACGTCTATAGTAATCTGTTTTTGCCTTTCCTGGGGAAGGGTGTTTTTCAGGAGTTCTTTAGCCGACTCAATGGCCATGGGGATGCGGGTCAGAGACGCGTGGGCAACAACACGATTTAACGCCCCCTCCAGAGTGCGTATATTAAATTTAATACGCTGGGCAATAAAATCTATAATGTCGTTTGGAACTTCCCAGTTTTCAGCTTCTACTTTTTTGCGCAGTATTGCAATCCTTGTCTCCAGGTCAGGCGGCTGCACATCTGCTACAAGTCCCCATTCAAAACGCGATACCAGGCGTTCTTCAAGGTGCGGGATATCTTTGGGTGGGCTGTCAGAGGTAACCACAATCTGTTTGTGGGCATCGTAGAGGGTGTTAAAGGTATGAAAGAATTCTTCCTGGGTAGAATTCTTTCCCCCAAAAAGATGCACATCATCTATCAGGAGGATGTTTACGTGGCGATACATATTGCGGAAATGAATTGTGTCTCTATTCTTGATGGCGTCGATAAGTTGATTGACGAATGTCTCGCTAGGGACATAAAGGAGTTTTGCCGAAGGCCGTTTTTCTTTAATGTAGCGCCCGATAGCCTGCATAAGGTGAGTCTTTCCCAGCCCCACCCCCCCATAGATAAAAAGGGGATTATATGCCCGGGCAGGAGACTCAGCTACGGCAAGGGATGCAGCGTGGGCAAAACGGTTATTTAAACCGATAACAAAACTGGCGAAGTTATATTTAGGATTCAGGTCTTGTATTTGAGTATATTGAGTATTTTGAGTATGATGCCCGGTAACTGCCTGCCGAAATCTTTGTCCGAAGGTCTGTGGAGAAGGCACCGGCGCTATAGGTTCCCGGGGCTGAAGCACAAAGTCAACGGCTATCTCTTTCCGGAATAAATCTTTTGCAGCTTCCTTAATAAGAGCGCTGTAATGTTCTTCCAGCCAGTTCTTAAAGAACAGGCTTGGAACCCCGAGTATAATTTTAGAAGGGGTCTCTTCTTTTAGTGTTACAGGCTTAAGCCAGGCCTGAAAGCTCTGGTAATTAAGGGTTTTTCTAAGTTTTTGTAAGATCTCTGTCCACATAGATGTTAATATGTTATTTTCAGGTTATCCACAGTTTTTCCACAGTATGCAAATAAACGCTTATTAAGATATTTATTATAACCATGAGTATAAGATATGGCAAGAAAAATTTTTTAAAATTTTAAGTCTTATTTTGCAATGGCCGATTTTGCCTTGATTGTACAAGAAAGCATATAAAGTGGAAGTAGGCTATCGGCTCGGAAGCCCTGAAGAATCGAATCGATTTTTCCCCCCGCCTATAACTCACCCCCAATAGCCCCCGATTTTCAAAAAAATCAAAAAAAGCTTGCTTTTTGCTCAATTTCTGGCTATACTATATAATAATAAGGTAACCTGATAAGATATTATGAAAGATATAAGCAGGATGCGGCAGCGGGCGAGGGCACTTATGAGGCAGCGCTATCGCCTGGAAACGGAGAATCTTGCCATACGGGACATGGTAAGGGGGACCCTCATAAGACATTATAAAAAGTGTGGCAGCAAGACCTGTATCTGCAGGGAAGGTAAATTACATGGTCCCTACTGGTATCTTACCTATACCGAGAAAAATAAATCTGGTCTTAGGTATGTAAATGCAAAAGAGTTAGCTATAATAATTCGTCTTGCCAGGAACTATAAAAGATTTCAGTCCAATATAACCAAGATTGGCAGAATGAATAAAGAAATTGTAAAGCTGATGGGCGATATGAGGGAAATCCTGGTATCGAAGAGGAGGAAAAAATAAATGGCAGAGCCACAGTATAGGTTAATGAAAGAAAATGGTCCCTATGTAAGGAAGATGTTAAAGAAGGGCAAATATGATGATGCCTCGTTAACAGGCTGGGGCAGGCTGGATGAACTGGTAGCAGTGATGGTTTTATTCAAGGTATTTAAAATCTTTTCTGAGATAAAGGTAAACGTAAGGGACAACTGTGAAATTCCCCGGTGGTTTATTAATAACACCCTGGCGTTGAAATTAGTTTTAGGGGAAAAGGGTATTAATTCTATTCAGGATGGGATGTTTAAAGACTGGGGAGTATTAAAGGTTTTGGGCTGCACTGCCAGGGAAATGAGGGAAGGTTTTGATCCAGACAGGAACAGGGAAGAAAATAAGCCTTGCAACGTTGATAGCCTGAGGTATTCGGTAGAACACACAGATCCTAAAGAATTTGAAAATGTTTTACGCAAGCACAGGCGTGAACTCTGGAAAGATAATTCCCTGCGGACTTACACCTATATTCTGGATGCTACAAAGACAGCTGTCTATGGAAATTATGAAGGGGCAGGGTCGATGACCACCACTGAACAAGTTTTACAAAAAAATGGGACCACGAAGCTTAAGAAAAAGAAGCAAAAAGGGTTTAAGTTAGTTACCTTAAAT
>DAOWKF010000070.1 GCA_030640045.1 Candidatus Omnitrophota bacterium
ATCGTTTTAAACTTCCCCGTTTTAGCGAAGTGGAGCACAGGGTAGTTAAGGGTATAGACCTTTTGATTGTTGCCAGGGTCCACAACCGATACTGGATCCCTCAGATTATTGAGGGGAGGGCAACTGAGAAAGACGTTGCGGAAATCCTTGAGAAATTTAAAAAACTCCATTATCGTATTTCGTGTAAACCTTTAATCTGTTTGAGCGGGATTGAAACAGATGCAAAATTAGCTGCTCAGGAAGCGGACCTGGATATCTGGGAGTTAGACGATATCAATACCCTGCTCGATATGTATAATCAATGTCCTCTGGTAATTTAACGGATAGAAGAGAATAGTATGGATGGATATATTCCTGTTTTGACGGTTGAGGGAGACAATCTCCCGGAGGCATGGGAAAAGGCGTGTTTACAGACGTGGGAAAAAGGTATAGCGATATCTACAGAATACGATCGGCCTGAAGATCCTCCAAGCCGCGATGCAACCATGATTATGGTGATTAATGACCCTATGGCTGAACCCAGGATTAGCCGCGCCTTTCCGGGAGGATTGGATGACCTTGAGGTATACCGGCAGGAAGTAGTTGACGGCGTGCATGACCATTGGATTAATCCTGATGAAGGTAAATGGACTTATACCTATCATAAACGTTTATTTGCCTATGAGGTGGAGGGAAAAGTGATTGACCAGATTAGCTATATTATCCAGAAACTCTCTGACGTTCCGTATTCCAGGCGGGCGCAGGCAATTACCTGGAAACCCTGGATGGATCCTGCGACCAATGATCCACCCTGCCTTCAAAGGATGTTTTTCCGTCTGGTTAAAAAAGGAGACGGGTATCTCTTAAATATGAATACCCATTGGCGTTCCAGAGACGGCTGGAAGGCGAGTTTTATGAATATTTTTGCCCTGACATCTTTGCAGGATTTGATAGCCAAAAAGATATCCGAGAAGATGGGTGTGACAGTCTCCTGCGGCCGCTATGTGGATATCTCCGATAGTTTCCATATATACGGTTCATATTACAAGGATTTTGAAAAATTTTTAAAGACCTTGAAACTTAGAAGTTTTGCTGAGAGAACCTGGACAATGGAATTTGCCGAACCGTTTTTTGAAGACGGAAGAAAGAGGCTTGGAAAGGAGAAAGAACAGGCCTGATGAAAAGACAACTATGGGCTCCATGGCGAATGGAATATATCTTGCGTCCGGGTAAGGACGGTTGTTTTTTTTGTAAAAACAGCAAGGAGAGAAAAGACGCTGCTAATTTCATCCTCTACCGCAATAAGTGGAGCTTTATTATATTAAATATCTATCCCTATTCATACGGCCATCTTATGGTGGCGCCTTTTCGGCATGCCCGTTATTTTAGTAAACTAAAGGATGAGGAACTCCTTTATTTTATGAAGGCTGTCCAGGTCGCGGAGAGCGGGCTTAAGTCCGCCATAAAGCCGCAGGGACTAAATATAGGCATGAATATGGGGAGAGTGGCGGGGGCAGGTATAAGAAACCATATCCATCTCCATGTCGTACCCCGATGGGAAGGTGATACAAATTTTATGCCGATTCTTTCCGAAGAAAGAGTGCTGCCCGAGAGATTGGAAGTTACGTATAAAAAGCTGAAACCCTATTTTAAGGAGTGATGAACATGAATAAATTACAAAAGAAACTGGTTGTTTTTGTTCTTGTCTTATCCCTGGCCGTTTTCGTATCTATGTGTAAGGTGTTAAAGGTAGTTATCGGGGAGAAGGAAAAGAGTGAGGCGTTATCCCTGAAGGTTGATGACCTTACCAAAAAGGGCAAGGACATTAAAGGAAAGCTTGAAGGAAAAGAGAAAGAGCTGGCCAAGGCTAAACTCAATCTGGAAGATTTAAATTTCGAGGTAAAGGAAGAAAAAAAGAAGGCCGATTCTTTTAAAAAGAGATATGAAACTGAAAAAAAGAAGGCAGAGGATTTAAACCTTAGTCTGAATAAATTGAAACTGACCATGAAGGAAGAGAAAAAGAAGACAGGGGAATTAGCTGCCGGGGCGGAAAAATTAAAAGAGGAAAAAGTTGTTTTATCGCAAAAGCTAAAGGGAATGAAAGTCGCCCAGGAGGCACTGGAGGCATTTGTTGCAGAAAGGAAAGAGGAACCAACTGAAGAAAAAGCAGGTGCAGTAAAACCTAAGACAACTACTACTATAAGCAGCGGCAGGATAGTCACAATTTATCCGCAGGGACTTTTAGGGATAGAACTCAAAACGAGTTCTCATGATAGGAGTTATAGCGGTAAGATTGTGAAGGGACAGAGAGAGATGATGGTATCTAACGTTCATAGCCATATGATTATTCTTGAAGTAAGTGAAGGCGAAGACATGAGTGGTTTTAATAAAGATGATAACATTAAATATATAAGATAGGGGGAAGCATGGAAGAAAATATTCAAAAGAAACCAGAGGAACAGAAATCACCAGGGCCGGGTCTCAGGCCGGGCGGACAAGGTTTTACCACAACACCTCTTCCTAAAGTTTTCACTCCTCCGCCTACTATGGGCCCTCCGCGTGAACTCGCTAAAGAAAAGAAAGATGTAACAACATTTTTTCTTTTATTAGTCATTATATTTACTATCCTTTCTGTATTGATTCTTGTATCTATAGGGTTGGATAGAATCCCGGATTTTTTAGTTAAATTGTTTTAATATCTTCGCGCACGATTTATGCTTACCCGCCTGGATATTGAGAAGTTAGAGGAGGAGAATTTAGCTCCCTACGCAAGTAGAAGCGGAGAGAGTAAGGGAAGAATTCATTACGAGAGAGAGCATAATTATCGTTCGCCATTTCAACGCGATAGGGACCGCATTATCCATTCCACGGCTTTTCGCCGCCTGGAATATAAGACCCAGGTATTTGTCAACCATGAAGGAGACTACTATCGCACACGCCTTACCCATACTATCGAAGTAGCACAGCTTGCCCGCTCCATCAGCCGCGCGCTTAGATTAAATGAGGATTTAAGCGAGGCCATTGCCCTGGCTCACGACCTGGGTCATACCCCTTTTGGTCATTCAGGGGAAGATGCCATGCACAAGCTTATGAAAAAACACGGGGGCTTTGAGCATAATGCCCAGGGCCTGAGAGTCGTAGACAAACTTGAAAAAAGATACTCAAATTTTCCAGGGCTGAATCTAACGTGGGAAGTAAGAGAAGGTATTATAAAACACCATACTGATTATGACTGGCCTAAGATAAAGGCATTTGATCCGTCTGTCCCTCCGTCGTTAGAGGCACAGGTTGTCAACGTCGCAGATGAGATTGCATATAATAATCACGATCTCGATGATGGTCTAACAGCAGGTCTTATTACTGAAGATGACCTGAAAAAGGTAGGGCTCTGGGACAGGGCATATAAAAGTACTGGAGAAAAATTTGGGACAATCCGCAGGCTTATTAATACCCAGGTAACGGACATTATCGTTAATACGGAAAAGAGATTAAAAAAGATTGGACTGAAAGATAGTAATAGTGTCAGAGAGATGAAAAAAAATGTTGTGGGTTTCAGCGATGAGATGGAAAAAGAGAACAGGAGACTTAAGAGAGCGTTAAACCAATTAGTCTATCACCACTACAGGGTCGTCAGGATGGCTAATAAGGCCAGGCGGTTTATTGAAGAGCTATTCAGGACTTATATTCGTGATCCTTCGCAACTCCCACCCGGCACACAGAAGAAGATAAAAGAGGATGATCTCTATCGGGCCATCTGTGATTATATAGCGGGTATGACTGACCGCTTTGCCGAAGAGGAATATAAGAAATTATTTATTCCGCATGAAAGAGTTTGAAAAAAAATATAAAAAAGTATTGCGCGATTTATACGAATGCGATATAATTAAAATTGGAATTAGAAAAGAAGGAAGGGGGGTGTTTTAAGTGGCAGAGAAGGTAGCAAAGGTTGGTATCAAGAAAGTAGCAGGTTATTTATATTTTGTCGACAAGAAAGGTGATATCTCCAGGGCTAAAATGGTCCGTGGCGGTAAGAGAAAGAAAAAAAAGAAAAAGAAATAGTTCTTTTTTTATAAAAAGGCCCTCTAAGCGATTAGAACGAAAAGAGGGCTTTTTTATTTTGCTCCCCCTTTTGTTTTTTTTCGGAGCAGCGATCGCTGGAGATCTGGATAAAGGGGAGATAGGTGAAAGGAATATAAGGTTTTTATTTTCTTCCGGGATATGCCCCGGTTCTTTTTTATATGCTCCCAAAAAGAACGAGACACTCTATAGTATCTCTCGAAAATTTAATATGTGCCCGGGACTTTTAAAAGAGATTAATGATATTAGCGAGGGGGAGAAACTCCCGAATAGGTTAAAGATAGTTTCTGCAAATTTTTCAATCGTAATAGAACGCGAGAAAAATGTATTGACTCTATATAGAGACGGAAAATTTTTTAAAGAATATAGCGTGGCGAGCGGCCGCGATTTTTCTACGCCGCTCGGAGAATATTGGATTATGAGTAAATTAATAAACCCGCCATGGGTGTCTAACGGAAAGGTTATAGAATCTTCCGACTCTGACTATCCTTTAGGGACGCGGTGGATGGGGCTATCCGATACACGCGTAGGCATACACGGCACCAAGGACCCGCAATATATCGGACAGTATGTAAGCAGCGGATGTATACGCATGCATAACAGGGATGTTGAGGAATTGTTTAAGATTGTGCCGTTCGGGACAAAGGTTATTATTAAAGAATAATTTGAAAAACTATTAGCTGTAACTATTAGCTTAACATTTTATTTATATTGATGTATAATGGCCTCAAAAGGAGTAAATAATGAGTGAATATAAAGGGTTTTATAAAATTGATAACTTTCATAAGATTTTGAATAAGGTAGTTGAGATAGGTGCATCGGACCTTTTCCTTATCCCGGGCAATGTGCCTGTGATAAGGGACCAGGCTGATGGAAAGCTTTATTCTATTAAAAAATATTTTTCTAAGGATATAAATTTTCCCACTTTAAAAAAAGAAGATACAGCGTTTTTGGAAAATAAGATGCTCACCCAGCGGGGTTTTAGTTCTTCAAAGGAATTTCAGGATTTCAACTTTAGCTATGAGGCAGATGGTGCAAGATTCAGGGTAAATCTCAACCGGAATGTCAATGGCACAGGATTTGTCCTGAGGCGTATTCCTCCCAAGACCCCTACCATAGAAAGTCTAAAATTTACGCCTATGGCTGAAATGAGATTAAAATATATGGCTAAAGAGTATGACCGGGGTTTAATCCTTGTCACCGGCCCTACCGGCTGTGGTAAGAGCACAACCCTGGCATCACTTATCCACGAGATGAAATTGATACATCATTATAATCTTGTTACTATCGAAGATCCTATTGAGTTTGTCTATAAACCAGAGGATGTTAAGGAGGATTTTCAACTGGATAATATTATTCAGCGGGAAGTAGGCCTGGATACACCTTCTTTCTATGATGGGCTCAAGAATGCCTTGAGACAAAACCCGAATGCCATTCTTGTGGGAGAGATAAGGACAGAAGAGGTAATGGAAGAGACGCTTGCTGCTGCCAATGCAGGACATCTCCTCATGGGGACGTTACATGCCAACGATGCCAGGCAGGCAATTGAGCAGATAGTGGAACTATTACCGTCACAGAAGCCCGAGACAGTTTATAAGAAGTTAGCCAATGTGCTTGTGGCAATCGTCTCCCAGAAGCTTTTACCCAAAACCGATGGGACAGCCAGAATCCCTTGTTGTGAGATGTTGATCCGCACACCTTCCATTGTAGGCCTGCTCCAGGAAGGACAGATTATTGGTATAAAGGATCACTTGAGAGGTAATCCTGACCACAAAGATGAGCCTTTGAGTTATTTCGATGAACTGCGCTATTTGGCTAAAGAAGGTATTATCTCAGAAGATCTGGCCAAACGCACCTCCGGAAGCATCAAGGATATGGATTTGATTTTACGGGGGATTATGAAGTAGGAGAGACTATGTCTAAAATTGAGAAAATTATCAATGCTATAAAATCAGTAGATCCTGTGCTTTTAGATAGAGCGCAGAAGAGATTGGATAATCTCACAAAACCCCGGGGAAGTCTTGGAAGGCTTGAAGAGGCAGCTAAGAGAATAGCTGCAATTACAGGGAAAGAAAAACCTGAGTTAAAACAAAAAGTAATATTTACCCTTGCCGGTGACCATGGCGTAGCCAGGGAGGGAGTAAGCGCCTTTCCTCAAGATGTAACGCCACAGATGGTCGAAAATTTTTTGAGAGGCGGGGCAGGTATAAATGTGTTAGCCCGTCATGTAGGCGCGAGGGTGGTGGTTGTGGATATAGGGGTTGGAGTAGATATCCCGCCGAGAGAAGGACTCCTGAACCGTAAGGTTGGTTATGGAACAAAAGATATGGTTAAAGGCCCGGCAATGACCAGAGAAGAGGCTATAAAGGCCATAGAGACAGGTATAGATATTGTCGGAAAAGAATTTAAAAAAGGCGTGGATATAGTCGGAACAGGTGATATGGGGATAGCTAATACTACTCCCTCAAGTGCAATATGCAGTGTTATGACCGGCGCCGATGTAAAAGAGGTTACAGGCAGGGGGACCGGAATAGATGACGTAAGCCTGAAGCATAAGATAGATGTGATTAAAAAGGCAATAGATATAAATAGACCTAATAGAGATGATCCTATTGATGTCCTGGCCAAGGTAGGCGGGTTTGAGATAGGAGGGATTGCAGGGATAATATTAGCGTGCGCGAGCAGGCGAATACCTGTTGTAATAGATGGTTTTATTTCAGGCGCCGGAGCATTAATTGCATGCGGACTTGCGCCGCAAGCAGCAGATTATATATTCTCAAGCCATGAGTCCGTGGAGGCAGGACACAAAAAGATGTTAGAGAAGATAGGCGTAAAGGCGTATCTCGACCTTAATTTACGATTAGGAGAAGGCACAGGGGCAGCCTTAGCAATGGACATTATTGAAGCCGGTGTAAAGATACACAATGAGATGGCCACCTTTGGTGAAGCCGGTGTTTCAGAGGAGAAGTGAAAAGATTTTGCCTTGCGTGGAATTTTTTGACCTGCTTCCCATTAGGTTCCAAGAGTAAAATTACCCCCACCGAACTCAGTCAGGCCATGGCCTTTTTTCCGATTGTGGGACTGGCAATGGCAGTATTCCCGGTAATATTTGTTCTAATATCTTACCCATTTTTGCCTCCCATACTTAGCTCATTAATAATTGTCCTCATTTTTATTTTTGTAACTCGCGGACTGCACCTCGACGGACTGGCTGATACAGTAGACGGGCTTTCAGGGGGAAGAGATAAAAAAGAGATACTGGCTATTATGCGTGACAGCCATATCGGCAGTATGGGGGCAATAGCCCTTTTTTTTCTAATTTCTTTTAAGGTAGCACTTCTTAATGAAATCTGGGTAAATGCGGATAAAGTTAATCTCTTAAAGGCGATTTTTCTTTTTCCGGTCATGGGCCGCTGGTCACTGGTTACTACAGCATGGCTCCTGCCCTATGCGCGTAAAGAAGAAGGGGTGCCCACAGCAGGATGGCTTGGCCTGGGGGAGGTATTCGCAAAGGGGGTTACAATTAAAGAATGGCTTCTCTCGACTCTTTTCGCAGGTGTTGTAGCTTTTTTCACACTTAAATTTTACGCGCTTCTATTCTTACCTCTGGTATTTCTTACCAGCCTCTTTTTTATAAAATACTTTAAGCGTAAAGTGGGAGGGGTGACCGGGGATGTTTTTGGCGCGGTAAATGAATTGATAGAAGTAACCTCTCTCGGATATATACTTTTATTTTTTATATTGTGAGTAGTTTTATATTCGTTGGCGCATATATCCTCGATCTTATTTTGGGTGATCCTGAGAAAATGCCGCATCCGGTCAGGGCGATGGGATGGGCTATTGAAAAAGTAGAAGGGCCTTTAAGAAAAAAATTTAAGAAAAAGGAAACGATTGCCGGGATGATACTTGTTTTTAGCCTGGCAGCTATTACCTTCCTTGTTACATTCATTGTTTGCTTTTTTTCTTTCAAGATACATAAATTTTTCGGTCTGGCTGTAAGTATTATTCTGGGTTATACTACTATTTCAGTTAAGTCTCTTCTTGACGCAGCAGCAAAAGTTAAGAAAGAACTTTTACAGAAAAACTTAAGCCGCGCCGGGATTAAGCTGTCGCACATTGTTGCAAGGGATACCAATAATCTTTCGGAAAAAGATGTAATACGGGCTGTGGTCGAGACAGTGGCTGAGAATACTACAGACGGAATTACTGCGCCGCTCTTTTATTTAGCCCTGGGCGGGGCGCCTCTGGCCATGGCATACAAGGCGATCAACACCTTAGATTCGATGATTGGCTATCGGGATAAGAGATATATTAAATTCGGACGTGTTGCTGCTATAGTCGATGAGGTAGTTAATTTTATCCCGTCCAGGATTTCAGCTCTGGGGTTTGTAATTTCTTCCTGGTTTTCCGGTTTAGGTGTAGGCGCAGGTCTTCGTTTTATATCCAGATGCGCGTTAAAGGTTAATACCTTAAACAGCGCTATCACCGAAGGGGTAGTTGCTTCTATCCTTGGAGTAAGACTCGGCGGAGTGAACTATTACAAAGGAAAGAAAATTTTAAAGCCGTATCTTGGTGAGGGAAAGAGGGCGCTTGAGATAGATGATATTAACCGCACCTCTAAACTTGCCTTTCTTACGAGTCTTATCTTTGCGGTTATAGTTTTATTGATAAAAATAATATGGTAAAACACGGTGGTAATGTATGGGCAATTGAGAGAAAATCTCATCATAGATTTGACCGGTTCCTGGATTTTAGCTCGAATATAAATCCATTAGGGCCTCCCACGCGGGTAAAAGAGGCAGTGCTTAACGGAGTTAAAAAATTGCCTTGTTATCCTGACCCGGAATATATCCGCTTGAGGAAAGGGGTATCCAATTTTCTCGGGGTAAATTTATCATCCGTCTTTGTCGGGAATGGCATCAGCCAGATTATAGATCTGGTGAGCCGCTCTTGCAATTTTAAAGAGGCAGTTATAGTAAATCCTACATACAGTGAATACGAGCAGGCGTGTCTTAAGGCTAAGATTCCTGTAACCAATTTCGTTATGAAAGAGAAAGATAATTTTATCTTGGATGAGGAGATATTTTATAAAATTCTGGGGACAAAAAAAGAGGCGGCTATATTTTTATGTAACCCGAATAACCCAACAGGGACTTTTATCCAGCGTCCATTTTTTGAAAGATTACTAAAAAAGGTATCTTCAAAGAGGCAGTGGCTGATAGTTGATGAGGCATTTATTGATTTCACCCCGCATGGCCGTAAGGATAGCCTTATCCATCTTATTAATACATATCCGCGTCTCGTTGTCCTCTGGTCGCTAACAAAGATATTTAGTATCCCGGGTTTGCGTATAGGCGCAGCAATAGCGAACAATAAGATTATTGAAAGGCTTCAAGCCATAGCCCCGCCGTGGAGTGTAAATATTTTAGCTGAAGAGGCCACCATGGCCTCCCTGAAAGATAAAACCTTTTTAAAGAAAACAAGCTGCTGGATTAAAAAGGAGAAAAAATATCTTTCAAACAGTCTCAAGAAGTTTGATAACTTAAAGGTCTATCCTTCGGAGGCACCTTTTTTCCTTATCAAGATATTGAATAAGCGTATTAGCGCTCGCGCGCTAAGCAATAAACTTCTTTCTCATAAAATTCTTATCAGGGATTGTTCTAATTTTCAACACCTGGATAGATTCTTTTTTCGTATAGCTATTAAGGATAGAACAAGCAATAGAAGACTCATTTTTGCATTAACAAGATATATAAAATGATTGCAGAAGAAAAATTTGTAAAGTTAAAAGCTATCCTGCGTGAGATGGGTAGTGTAATTATTGCCTATTCCGGGGGGGTGGATAGTACTTTTTTAGTCAAGGCAGCTAAAGACACCCTGGGGGAAAAGGCCCTGGCAGTAATTGGCACCTCGCCCGCATATCCTCAAAAAGAATTTAAAGAGGCGAAGGATTACGCGCGGGAGATAGGTATACGATATGTAGTCATCGAGACTAAAGGAATCTCAGACCCGTCTTTTTCTTCTAACACGCGCGAACGCTGTTATTATTGTAAAAAAAGGCTTTTTAGTAAAATTAAAGAGAGAGCTATGAAAGAGGGCATACAGTTTATTCTGGATGGAACTAACATGGATGACCAAAAGGATTTTCGACCGGGGAAGAGGGCCTTGCAGGAATTAAATGTCCGAAGTCCCCTTCTTGAGGCCGGTCTTTCCAAGGAAGAGATTAGAAAACTTTCGCGGGATCTCAAACTCCCTACATGGGATAAGCCTGCTCAGGCCTGTCTCTCTTCACGCTTTCCTTACGGAGAGGAGATAACCGAAGAGAAACTTAAGAGGATAGAAGAGGGGGAGAGGTTTATTCAGTCCCTCGGGTTCAGGCAGGTCAGACTCAGGCACTATGGGAAACTGGCCCGGATTGAAGTTGATAAGGAAGATATCCAAAGATTTTTTAAAGACAGCGTGAGAGAAAAAATTATAGATAAACTCTTAAACCTCGGCTATACCTACGTTACACTTGACCTCGAAGGATATCGCACAGGGAGTTTGAATAAATAACCTTTTTACGAAAAGTTTGTGAATCTATTTAGTATTATCTGGCTAATCACGATAGATTATAATATTTTTTATAATAGCTTAGTCTTTTTCTGAAGAATTTTTCTAAATATTCTACTTTTCTATCTCTGTAATCATAAATATATTTATTCTGAATATCACCTCTTTGAATTCTACCAATATACTGTGTCAACTTTCCAGAAAAAGCAAATGGATATACTAAAAATAAAGAGTCTAAATTATCGAAATCAGAACCTTCTCCTATTAATTGCCCTGTTGCTATTAATATCTGAAAATTATTTGACTTAATTTGCTTTATTTTTAATTTTCTCTCTGACTCCTTTAAATCTCCAGTTAAAGTTATTGTTTCATATTCACGCTTTAGATAATAATTTAAAACATCAACATGATCCTTACGTTCTGTTAAAACAAGCACTCTTAGATTCTTATTAACACAACTTTTAATATCATCTACTATTTTTTGGTTTCTATTTGAATCAAAAATTAAAATTTTAGATAAAATTTGAAAATCATCAGTTTTTATTTTAAAGGGGATAAAAAGGTCAGTATCTTGGATTATTATCTTAGGTTTTCCATTAATGCTTTTCTGATGATGTTTAATAGATGATATGTCACTATTTTTGATTGTATATAAAATTCTACCAAGATAAATAAAGATTAATTTAGCATCATTATTTTTTCTTTCTGGGGTAGCTGTTAATCCATATAAATAATAAGGATTAAACCTTGTTATTACGTTACGAAACATTCTTGCAGGCATATGATGACATTCATCTACAATAATCATCCCGAATTCTTTGCTAATACTTTTAAAATCAGAAATTCGATTATATGTTTGAATCATTCCCACACTAACTTTTTCACCTAAACTTTTTTTACCTGCACCAAATTGACCTATCTCTCTTTTAGGAATGTTTAAAAAATCTTCAATCCGTTCAATCCATTGGTTATAAATTTGTTTTTTGTGTACTAATATCAAAGTACGTTGTTGTAACTTTTTTAAAATTTCAATTCCAATGATAGTCTTTCCAGAACCAGGAGGTGCGACAAGAATTCCATTATCTGATAAAATTATATTTTGAACAGCTTCTCTTTGGTAGTCAAATAATTCTAAATCTGAATTATACTTGATTAAGTCGGATTGAGTTCTGTTATCTTTGATCTCATATTTAATTTCATGTTTATTTAAGAAATCACATAGATCATCAAAAAAACCTCTTGGAATAGCAACAGTATCTCCATCTGTTTCAATAAGCTTAAAATATTTCTCAATATTGTAAACATTCAAACCCATCCGCTTCTTAATTATATAATCATAATTTAAAAAATTTAGATTTTCTTTTAAGAAATTAACCAATATCTTAGGTAAATTAGACTTATTCAAATATATATGATCATTTAGATTAATAAATAATTTTTTTCCAGAACCATATTTGTAAAATCTTTTATCTTGACTGAATTCATTGTATAAATTATCTAATCTTTCAATAGGTATTTTTTCTATATTTAGTAAAAATTCCCACTGCTCTTCATATGGAATGAAATTTTCCCTATAATCAATAAAGATTGAATTATTTTTCTTCCTTGAATTTCCTTGTAATGGCAATACGATTAAGTTTCCTATTCCTTTGCCGCTCAACAAATCCTGATTTGGGAAAAGTCGATCAAAACTATCTTCTTTGTCAAACTGATCGACTATCTTAACATTTTTAAGTAATGAGAATATAATTTTTCTACTTTTATAAGCAGGATATTTATCAATGAAAAATAACCATACATGTCCACCTTTACCAGAACGAGATCTTTCTAAATAAGCAGGAAGATTAAATTTCGCACATTCATGAATAAAATTCACAGAATCATTTTTCCAATTATCACCATCAAAATCTGCTGCAATAAAACAGGAAGTATTATCATCTAACAATGGATATATACCGTATGTTTTAATTCCGCTTAAATGTTGTTTAATATAATTTTCATTTAAAGATGGATATTTTTTATTGTCACAATCCTTACATTTTCCTTTTTTCAATTTCAAACATAACTGATTTTTCCATTCATTTAAACAAACAGGAGTGTAGCCACTGGCAGATTTATCAGCTTTTTCCCAACGAACTGCAAAAATATCCTTCCTTCCTTTAAAAAGGTTGTTATATATCTCAATCTTATCTTTTGAAGATAATCTTTCCATTTATTTCATCTTTTAATTTTTGTAAATTTGATTATGGTTTGTATTAACAACTAACATAAAGATGAGTGACGGCGGAACACCGTTCACTCCATTAACTAGTTAGAAAATTTATTATTTGTAGTTTAAAGGATATCTTTCTGGATTTTCTAAAATTTCTGTGGATAAATCAACATCTAATTCTGGCCAGTATAGATGGTGATTATGGAAGAGTTTTACATTAATTATTGATGATATTTTAGTATTTTTGAACCAGGGATATTTTTCGAAAGGAAGAAAATATTCTTTCGCTTTCAATAGAATCCAGAATCCATGCTCAGAAATATTAGTTATTTCTGGTTTTAAGGTGTTTTTCCCATTTTTTAATAATTTCATTTTTATGCCTTTCTATAATTTTCTGTAAAAAATTTAATTCTTTTTTGGATAAGCCAGAATAATTTGCTAATGAAATTATCGGTTCTAACCAAAATTTCGCTTCACCATCAGGGGACACAATATGAATATGAATTCTATCTTCCTCTTTGGAGAAAAAATGGAATCTATATTTCCCTTCTTTGAATACTGTTGGACTCATAAACTATTTCCTCAACATAATTATAACATATTCTATTTTATTTTCCATAGTTTTTTAAGGATTTGTTTTTTAAGGATTTTTAAGGATTAATTTGAAAAACGATATATTTTTTCAAGATAATTGTTGATTGGAGTGTGTGGGTTCTTTATAATAACAATATGCTAAGATTATTTCGCAGGGAAAAACACGCTACACTAAAGCAGGGGCTTTTTAAGACGCGGCTTTCTTTAAAAGAACAGCTTAAGGTTTTTTTGAAGAAAGGGAAGGTGGATGTAGATATCCTTACCGAGCTTGAAGAGATACTTATTTTAGCTGACTGTGGTGTCAAGATAACAATGGAGGTAATGGCGTCTTTGAAAGATTCTATTGTAAATAAAGGATTAAAACAAAGGGAAGAGGTCTATTGGGAGTTGAAAGGAGCCCTTAAAAATTTTTTATCTAATTCACCGCGCGCTTTATCTATATCCCCTTCGCCGGCAGTCTTTTTATTTGTAGGCGTTAATGGAAGCGGGAAGACTACCTCGCTTGCAAAACTCGCTTATCGATTTAAGAAGGAGGGTAAGAAGGTGCTGCTCGCAGCCGGTGATACCTTTCGGGCGGCAGCCATAGAGCAGTTAAATCACTGGGGTGATAGATTGGGGGTTGATGTAATCCGGCATGATTATGGCGGGGATAGCGCAGCTGTGGCGTATGATGCGGTTACTGCAGCAAGGTCCAGAGGGATAGATTGTCTCCTGATAGATACTGCGGGCAGACTCCAGACAAAGGTGAATTTGATGGAGGAGTTAAAAAAGATGTCAAGAGTGATCGCCAAGGTTTTGCCGCAGACCCCTCATGAGAAGATCCTTGTCGTGGATTCTACTTTTGGCCAGAACTCCATTTCCCAGGGGAAGCTCTTTCACGAGTTTATAGATTTGACAGGGATGGTTTTAGCTAAACTCGATGGTTCGGCAAAAGGCGGGGCAATATTGGGCCTTGAGAATGAATTAGGCGTGCCTGTTAAGCTCGCTGGCGTGGGAGAAGGAATAGAAGACCTGGTAGATTTCGATCCGGGGGAGTATATTGATTCACTACTAAGTATTGATTGACAGG
>DAOWKF010000030.1 GCA_030640045.1 Candidatus Omnitrophota bacterium
AGCCGTCCTTGGCCATGAAAAAGGCCCCTTACCTTCTTATGAGGAATTATTTCGTACAGGTAAGGGATTTACACGGGTAGATGAGGCTAAAAGATTTGTAGAAGAGACAGGAGTGGACTGGTTGTCCGTAGCTATCGGAAGTATTCACGGAGCAATCAGCGGTGCAGCTAAAGACAAAGCTAAAGTGGAGGCAAGATTAAATATTGAACACCTTAAAAAAATAAAAAAAATTACCGGAGTCCCGCTTGTCCTCCATGGCGGTTCAGGGATAAACCGCCTTTCAGTTCTCGAAGGGATTAAAAACGGCATCACAAAAATAAACGTCGGCACAGAAATCCGCCAGACATATGAAAATGCCTTAAAAGATAGAGAGCGGCATGAGGATATTAAACACGCACAGAAAAAACTAACAATAAGGATAACGGAACTGATTCGGGATTATTATAAAATCGAAGGCTCAGCTAATACGCTGTGCCTTTTAGATGGCTGATATATTTATAAGACGACATGGCAGCTATGGCCCCATCACCGCACGCTGTGACAATCTGTCTAAGATTCTTTTTCCTGACATCACCGGCGGCAAATATACCGTCTACTGACGCAGCCATATTTTCATTGGTTAGGATATAACCATTTTTATCCACTGAGACTAAATCTTTTATAAAACCGGTATTGGGCACAAGACCCACAAAAATAAATACTCCCTCGCAGGGGTAATATTTTTCTGTTTCCTTTTTCAGGTCTTTCACCTTTACTTTTTCTACTCCGTCTTTTCCGCTTATCTCAGTCACTATAGTATTAAAAAAAAAATTTATCTTAGGGTTTTCCTTTGCGCGCTTGCACAGAAACTCCTGAGCCCTTAACCTCTCCCTGCGGTGAACAATAGTTACAACCTTTGCAAATTGGGTAAGATAAATAGCCTCGTCAACTGCCATATCCCCTCCCCCGACTACTACAATATCTTTGTTTTTAAAAAATGGAGCATCGCAGGTAGCGCAATAGGAAACACCTCTTCCTGTCCACTCCTTTTCTCCGGGGACACCTAACTTTTTGTATGCTGCGCCGGCCGCGATAATAACGGAGGCAGCCTCATAGATTTTTGCTTTTCCATGGATAGAAAAATTAGTCCCCATTTTTTTTAATGATACGATTTCATCACTAATAAATTCTACCCCGAGATTTTCAACCTGTTTTTTCATCTTTTCCATAAGTTCCGGGCCGGAGATAGATCCAAATCCGGGATAATTTTCAACCAGAGCAGTAAGCACGACCTGTCCGCCGGGAATAAGTCTTTCTATAACGAGCACATTTAACCCGGAGCGCTTCGCATAGATGGCGCCGGTCATGCCTGCGGGCCCAGCACCAATAATGATTAAATCATGCATTAGACATACTCAATAAGTTCTTTCAGGGATTTACGGCGGCGGAGTTGTGGTTTTTCATCCGGATAGCCCAGAGGCGTGAGCGCTACTACGCGAACCGAGCTTGGTATGCCCAGAATCTTTTTAACCTCTTTTTCTGAAAATGCGCCGATCCAGCACGTCCCGAGCCCGAGATCCCATGCCGCAAGGGTTAAATGGTCAACGGCGATAGCCAGATCCACCTCATGACTGTTACCTTTCCCACCCATCTTTTGATAAGCATTTTCCGGATAGGTGCATCCGGCTATAACTATTGGCGCCTCCGCGATAAATTTCTGATCACGGCATACCGGGACAAGGGCATCCCTGACCTTTTTATCTTTTACTACAATGAATTTAAAAGGCTGGAAATTACAGGCTGTCGGAGCAAGTTGGAGCGCCTCTAAGACCTTGTTTAATTTTTCTTCTTCTATTGGTGTGGGTTTATATTTCCGGATGCTTCTCCGCGATTTTATGGCCTCGAATGTATTCATTTTTTAGATCTCCTCAGGCTGTCCATTAAGCCTTTTTATTTTCATGATTTCCACTGCTTATCCCATCTATTCAGGCAAGTGCAGCGCCAACTCTCCTGAATAACCCAATAATCTCACTATAGATGGTCCTCCTTCCTTATTTTACCC
>DAOWKF010000108.1 GCA_030640045.1 Candidatus Omnitrophota bacterium
ATATGGCGTAGAAAAAAAATGAAGGCCTTTACCATTTGCGTAACTGAATAATTCACTAAACCACTCTCTAGGAAACTCTGCACTCTTATATGTCTCATATATCGATTTTTCCCATTGTGACTGGAATCCCTTTTTGAGCCTCTGAAACCCCTCTTTTGAAACTATCTTATCGGCGGCAAAGCACTGAAACTTGACTGCATCCGCTCCGCATTCCTTTGCGAGGTCAATAAGCATCTTTGAGCGCTTCATACTGCCGTCAAAATTTGAAGCTATTTCCGCGATAACATACACCCTCTCTCCGTCACCTATCCATCGCTCTCCCAATTTTATCCTTCCCAATTTAAACACCTCCTTTAACAGCGTAAATATCCACTATATTACCGTAGAAGGCCGGAGAGACTTTTCGATCAAATAATATTTTCAACGGGTCTCTCCAGTTGGCATACGGTGTGTCAAAATAGTGATAGGAAACTTTCTGTATTTTAAATCCAACTTTTTTGAGCATAAGAGATAAAGTCCTTGTGGAAAAATAGTAAATATGGTGTATCGGACATACTATCCTGAATTTTTCTTTATATATTTTACCGCAAATACTCCCAATGTTTGGAGTATTAATTGCTATCAAGCCTCCTTTACGTAAAATCCTGCAGGCTTCACGAAGCTCACTCATTGGATCAGGCAGATGCTCAATAACACCCCTCATTTTAATTACATCAAATGTCTCTTCAGGAAAATCTATCTTTCCAATATTTCTTTTTAATATATTAAGTCCAAAAGTCTCCTGTCCGTATTTCACGGCAGAAGGATTAATTTCAATTCCATATTTCTCCCAGGATTTATCTAATCCGGCCAAAAAGAATCCCCCCCCGCATCCTACATCTAATATCTTTCTCCCTGTCTTCAGCTTTTGTGCCAGGCCTTCAAGCTCGGCAATTTCAATTTTAAAAGTCTCTTGCCGCTTCTTATGCGCTTCTGATTTGGTATCAACATAATAGGAAAAATATTCCCCCTGGTATAGCTCTGTTAAATTTTTACGCGTTAATCTCGGACTTACATAAACCAAGCCGCAATTTTTACATTTTACCAGACTAAATTTGTAATTCGCCGCCTCTCCATTTTTGAGCAGAGGATCATCATCCCTTTTTAGCTCGAGACGGCGGTTAAGATAATCCATGTAACTCACAGATGCATAGTGCGTTGCAGTTGATTTCCCGCAAAGATTACAACCTACATGCTCTAACTTCATCCCCGGCATAATATTTGAAAAAGCGCTTTGAGTATTTTCCAATTTGCAATGAATTTTTTCCCGAACCGGGGCATATCATTTCTTTTGCTCAACATAATGTCTTTTTGAACTATTCTATACCCCCTCTTCTTTGCGTTAAATATAAGCTGGGTTCCCACTGATGAAATCCTGTCAAAATACCCAATATCTTTATATACATCCATATGATATGCCTTAAATCCGCAGAGAGGGTCGTCAATATTCGCTTTAATCTTCCCCATAAATGCAAAAAGATATTCCGCAACCCGGGCATGATACGGCCTCTTCCCGACTACAACATCGGCTTTTTTGCTTAATATCGGATTAATAATCCCGGGGATATCTTCTGCATTATGCTGGCCGTCACCATCAAAGGTTAAAACAATCTTTGCCCCTCTCTCTGCGGCTGATGCGAAACCATCGTTAATGCTTTTAGCATAGCCTTGATTTTGTTTATGAGAGAAAACAACAGCGCCTTCTTCCCGAGCAATAATTGCTGTTTTATCGATAGATGCATCGTCAATTAGAATAATTTCATCTACGTATTTTTTCACTCCTCTGATTACTTCTGAAATTGTTTTTTCTTCATTGAGCGCGGGAATGACAGCAATTATTTTTTGTTTACCCATGTTTCAGTTCCTTAACATATCCTTCTTTAAGTAACCTCTTCATCTTTTTCAAATCTTCCTCAATACCGGGCAAATGTTCTCTTAAAATTTTTTCTGCTTTTGATACATTTAACGATGTATTCTTCCCTCTTGGCGTTTTTAACCCTATATCGCGGATACTGACCGATTTTATCAGGAATTTATCAAGATTAAATACTTCTGCTAACTTATAGGCAAAATCTAATTTACTGCATGATTCACTCCCGGTGATATGAATAATACCTTCATATTTTGTTTCCTGTAATTTAAATAATATATTTGCAAGATTATTTACCAGTATTGGCGAAAAATATATGTCCTTTAATCCCGGTAACTCTTTATTATTTGTCAGCTTATCTATCATCCATTCAGCCAGGCTGAGCCTGGCTATTTTATTCCATCCGAAAATATTTGTCCGGACAACACACGCGCCAGGATAAATCGACAAGACCTTTTGTTCGGCTTCTAACTTTGTCTTTCCGTATATATTGATTGGATTTGGCGGGTCACTCTCTTTATAATCGCCTTTCTCTCCGTTAAAAACATGATCTGTTGATATGTGAATTAGACGAGAACCAATTTTTTTAGCTGTCTCTGCTATATAGCCGCTTACAAGAACATTTTGTTTATATGCTTCATCCGGATACTCTTCACAATAATCTACGTTTGCTAAAGCAGCGCAATGAATTATGAAATCAGGACATATCTCTTTTATTTTATCAAGATTATCTTTTTTTGCTAAATCAATTTGGAAAAAATGAACGCCGCGCACACTGACTTTATTTTTGTTATACGTAGAATAAACATGAAATTTTGACACGGCCAGTTTCGATATATTACTTCCAAGAAGCCCGCTGCCTCCGGTAATAAAAATCTTATCCATTCAACAAATGTCTTCTAATAAAAACGCTGGCCTTTTTCAGGTCTTGTAAATCTGATATCTTAATAACCTCTTTAAGTTCGTCTTCTAATGATTCAAATATGTCTTTCATAACTATCTTTTTGATTATCAGTTTTAACCACGGTTTTTCTTTGAGAAGATTCATTATATCATAATAGGTAAAGCATTTGTTCCATGGATACAAATAATCAAATATTGCACAGAGAAATATATAATCCTCTTCCGTGTCAATTGTTATCCTCACATCCGGCTCATAAAATTTTGGTGACGTCTTCACCTGCGTAATAGTAAATTTATCTGGATTTTTACATATATAAGTCGTTACATGCTCCCTGTCATAATCATCTTTAGCATTTTTATAAGCATTTTCGAGTATGTGAAAGTTAATAACCTCGGTGTCAAAACCTACAGGATACCTCCTCTCTAAGCGGTTTGAAGTGTAATCCGCTTTTGTCTGCAAATGTTTCTCTATAACCAAATCTACAATTTCCGGATCAATGCATGGACAATCACTGGTTATCCTTACAATAATATCAAGGTTATTTTCCTTAGCGGCGAGGTAAGACCTCGACAAAACGTCTTCCATGCTTCCTCTAAAAAATTTTGCTGCTTCGTTTTTTGCTATCTTAACAATCTCAATATCTTCTTTTTCAAGGGTCGTAGCAATTATAATACTGTTTAATTTTTTAGATAGCTTTAGCCTCCTTATTACCTGTGCCAAAACGGTTATCTTGCTTCCATAAGGTAATTCTTTCAAAATTTTATTGGCTAACCGCCTGGAAGCCCTTCTTGCCTGAATTACAGCTCCTATCTTCATGACTTCTCTAAAAAAGTGTGTATATGAACGGCGCTACAGCTGCTGTTTCACTAAGCACTACCAACGCACCCAGAAGGATTAAAAAAATGATAATAGGAATAAGCCACCATTTTTTCCTTCTGCAAAGATAGCCAAAAAATTCCTTAAGAATAGATAATTTACCCATATTTACCTCCCGGTTTAAAATTGCCTTTCATAAACTGCTTTATCCATTGTGTACTTCTCTCTCTTTTCAAAATAAGAAGGGACATCTTCAAATCCCAATCTTAAAAACCTTCGTCTAAATAGCCCGGCTATTATTCCTAAAGGGGTAACGATTATATAAAACAAAAATAGAAGTAAAACCCATGTAATAACGGCAGTAATTATTTTGATTACCCGCTCTAAAAAACCTTTAAGTATCTTTAACGCCACGGGTTTAATAAATGCAATTGAAACAATTAGAACAGATAGCGGGGGCAGACAAATGTATGGCTTTCCCCTCAGTCTCAATACCGTGCTAATGACCATTAGTCCCAGGCCCAGGGAAAGGCCGAAGGTCCTTAGTTCTTTATTTTCTTTAGTCAAGTTCATAGTCTTTGAGATAATCCTTAAGGTCAATTTTTCCCTTCTGCTCTTTTTTATCCAGGAGATACCCTTCTAAAAACAAAAAATCCATATCTGTAGCCATAAAACAACGATAGGCATGCTCAGGAGTGCATACTATCGGCTCACCCCTGATATTAAATGAGGTATTGATTATAACCGGACACCTGTGTTTTTCATAGAACCTTTTTAATACCTCGTAGTATAAAGGGTTCCTCTCCTTATCCACTGTATGGATACGGCTGGAGGAATCAACATGAGTGACAGCCGGAATGGAGGTGCGTTGGACATTAGCTACAAGAAGCATATAGGGGCTTTCCTTATCAATCTCAAAAAAATTCTCTGCCTCTTCTTTTAGGACTGAAGGGGCAAAGGGACGAAAACTCTCTCTAAATTTTATCTTGAGATTCATCTTCTTCTGCATCTCACTATCCCTTGCGTCAGCAATAATGCTACGGCTGCCCAATGCCCTCGGGCCGAATTCCATCCTTCCGGAGAACCATCCTACAACGTAACCCTGAGCAATGAGATCAGAAACCCTTTCAGGGATCTCATTCGTATCTAATCGATAATATGGAATATTATTTTTCTCTAAATAGTCCCTTACTTCGATACCTGAATAACAGGGCCCGAGAAAAGAACCTTTCATTTTATCTCTACCATCTGTTTTTCTATCGTTTCCCAGGTACTCATACCATGTAAAGAGCGCAGCGCCGAGCGCTCCGCCGGCATCACCACTGGCCGGCTGGATCCAGATATTTTTGAAATCCCCTTCCCGTAAAATCCTTCCGTTGGCTACACAATTTAGAGCCACTCCACCGGCCAGACACAAATCTTTAGCTCCGGTTTCTTTATGAACATGCCGGGTAAGGCGAAGTATTATCTCTTCGGTAACTGCCTGGATGGAGCGGGCTATATCCATCTCCCGCTTTGTAATCTTTGTCTCAGGCTTGCGCAGCGGTCCGCCAAAAAGCCGGTTAAATTTTTTATTGGTCATTGTGAGTCCTACCGGATAGTCAAAATACTTTAAATTCAAGTGAAATGAACCATCCTCCTTAAGGTCAATAAGCTCCTTTAGTATCAGGTCAACATAGGCAGGTTCGCCATATGGGGCGAGCCCCATAAGCTTATATTCACCTGAATTGACCTTAAACCCGGTAAAATATGTAAAGGCAGAATAAAGTAGGCCTAAAGAATGGGGAAACTTAAGTTCACCCAATATCTCTATTTTATTTCCGCATCCACTGCCATAGCTTGTAGTAGCCCATTCTCCTACCCCGTCACAGGTCAAAAAGGCTGCTTCAGAAAACGGGGAAGGATAAAAGGCTGAAGCAGCATGAGACATATGGTGCTCAGGAAAAATTATCTTTCCATGATAGTTAAGCTCTCTCGAAATCAGGTCCTTAATCCACAATTTCTGCTTGATCCATAGCGGCATGGCCTTTAAGAATGACCTTATTCCTCTCGCAGGAAAACTGAGATATGTCTCCAGTATCCTCTCAAACTTTAAAAATGGCTTATCATAAAACGCTACATAATCAATGTCTTCTCCCTTAATACCCTGACTTGTAAGACAATATTGAATAGCATGTTCAGGAAAAGACCAGTCATGTTTTTCCCTGGTGAATCTTTCTTCCTGAGCTGCAGCTAAAATCTCCCCATCCCGAACAAGACATGCTGCGCTGTCGTGATAATATGCCGAGATCCCAAGGATATTTGTCCCTTTGCTCCGCATTATCTATGGATTAACCCTTTCTTTTTCCAATCACTGAACTTCTCGCTGAGTATTCTTGCTACTTCCTCATTTCCCCTCTCATTTAGATGGGGGTCTTCATTGAAACAGAGAACAGTATCGTCTCTTATCTTTCTAAATTCCTCAGTTAGATCATAGGCCAAGAGTCCATTTTTCTCACAAAATGCAGCTATCCTTTTGTATCCTTCCACTTCGTTTTTTATGTATGCCTCGCCAAAACCAGGGAAGGCCCTAATGTATTGTTCCCTATAGATTGACTCTTTTGACGGAAAGAGTATAACTATGAGCTGCACCTTACCCTGTGTAAGGCGAATAGCCTCCCTGAAAAAATGTTCGTTAATGAGATCTGTACGCCTCTCCAGATAATCTGACTCAGCACCTGTACTCCGATAGAGGTAAATGCCATTTTTTATCTTAGCCCTTTCTTTTTCATATCGAAATGCCCGCGCCAACGCCTGGTCAAGTTTTTTTAGAGCAGTGTAGGTCACAGTCCTCCTTATCCATGGATATCCTAATTTATAATCACTCCATGCCATGTATTCATAATAGCGATACTTATTTTTTATAATGCGATGGTGATTGCTGAGGTCATTGGCAAATATACAATAAAAAAGAATGCGATGAGGGGGATTTGAGATAAACTTACGGATAATCTCATTATACTGCCACGGATGATATCCGCCTACTGCGTAGTTTGCTATCGGGATATTCAGCCTGCGGGATAAAAGTCTAAACCATGTCTTATCATAGTTTACCCCCACTCCAAAGGCAACGCTATCGCCGACAATAGCTATTGGCGCATCTTTCCTATCACCTGGGTTACGAAATCCAAGTTCGTCTGTCTCGTAAACCGCGCTTAATCCTTCCAGCCACTCTATCTCGAAATTCCGGAGATTAGCTCTCATCTTATATCCGAGATCTCGATCCGGCTCAAGGAATTCATAGAAAAGCCTATGGCGTTCTTTAAAACGAGGCGGCTGAATGATATTTAATTTAATAACTATGGTCTCCAGACACAGATACGGAATAATAAAAAATATAATTATATTAGAAGAAAATATCCTCGCCTCTTTAAATGTAATCTTCTTATCTCTTACGGCTATCAGGAAACTGCCCGCAAAAATAAGACCAAGATTGGCAAAACTGATGAGACACTTTATGGCCTTACGCAACAGAGGCCCTTCGCTAAAGAATATAAAGGCAATGACCTTGTAATTGAGCGTTATTCCTAAAAGGATTAGTAAAACGCCTAATAAGATTCTTGTCTTTTTCATAAAAAAATTATCCCCATAAGTCCTATAATCATTATCCCTATATAAAATAC
>DAOWKF010000136.1 GCA_030640045.1 Candidatus Omnitrophota bacterium
ATTTCTACAGCATTTACCAACTTTATTGGAGGAATAAAGTGAAAATAGTGATGAAGTCCATTCCAGGAACTTATAAAAAACGGTATAGCAAATCCTATCCACATAAGCTTATTCCTGAAAAATGGTTTTATTAGTCTTCTCTTTTCATCATCCTGCACCATTTCAAGGGGCAGTTGCGCTAAAGGATAGACTAACTTTTCCTTTTCTACCCATTGCTTACGGAGAATGACCATAATACAGAGCATGACCATATAGAGCGCAAAAATAAAAATTAACCAAAAGAATAGAGGCTTTATCCATGCCATCCAGGGAATCTGTTCACCTTTTGGCAGGCCTTCAAAGAAATACTGAACCACCTTTTGCCCCCGGGGGAAAAGCCACGGTTTTAAATAGGGTTGGATAATCTGAGCCCAGTTATTCTCCGGTGTAGCATAATAAAAAGGTGCAGCAATCATAGGACAGAGCTGCGCCCCTAATCCCATGGTGGTAATGGAGCAGGTTATAAGAAGCATTATATAGATAAGAATAAGCTCATGGGAAGAAAATTGAAAGGTTTTCTTAATAGAGCCTAAGACTGGATTAAGTAAGAGAACCAAAACAAAAAATATAAAAATTCCTCCAGCCGGCATATGGTCAATGGCTAAGTATGACCCATGAACTATACTTATGCTGTAATGGGCCATTATAATGACTAAGAAAGAAAGGATAAGTCCGGTTAAGCATGCCCGCCAGGTGAAGAATGAATTATTTTGCATTACCTAAACTTTACCACAAAAAATTAATTTGTCAAATTTTTTGGGATTAAAAAAATGTGCAAATATAGGGTAGTTATTTAAAAATTGTACTGCGTTTTATACGAGTGTCGGTAAAGATATCTGTCTCATCCACACTCTTTGTAGAAAATTCACTGACTATTGCTCCATCATCTCCAGCCTGAAACCAGTGTAGAGTGTTTGGCGATAAGGTATACTGATCACCTGGCTTAAGAATAATTTCATGCCATACAGTATAATATGGTTCGCTTCCTTTAGGTGCCCTTGCCTTGGGTTTTTGGACCTATTCTCCGGGGACATAAAGGTAGACTTCTCCAAAACGACAACGGAAGGTTTCTTCCTTACCCGGATTATCAGGCTGCGGTGGATGGCGATGTTCAGGGCAGGTCTGTCTTGGAAAAAGAACAAGTTCTTTAGCAGCACAGCGCTCTGTATTGACATAGGTCAATATCTCTAATCCAGTATTCTTTAAATCGCTTAATCCAGCATCCACTACCTCTATTCTCTTTTTCTCCTCTTCGGTTATTACAATTCCGGCCTTTTTAAAATACTCAATCGCTTTTTTCTGCGCTTTGTCAAATTGTTTACGACTAATCATTTTTTCTCTATTTTTGTCCGTAACAACCGCCGTGGTGGCGGTCATACCACTTCTTTACTTCTTTTTTTGAAAAAGGTCTTAACGGCTGTTTTAAAATCCGAGCCAATTCCAATGCCTTTTTTGTAGTCTTAGCTACATACTCCAGCATGATCGCTGTTTTTACAGCCTTATCAACAGCCTCCTCAAAAATAAAAACACCGTGCCTGCCAAGCAATATTGCCGGACAGTCAGATTGAAAATGTTTAAGGATAATCTTTCCAATATGGTCCCCTTGATTATCCACATAAGGTGTACAGGGGATCTCTTTACCAAAGATATCTGCATGGGCAGTACTATATACTGAAATGGATGAGCCAATCATAGCAAATGCTGTAGCATAGGTAGAATGGGTGTGAATGACACTTCCAATCTCCGGCATGTGCTTATATAAATAGAGGTGATGCGGCAGGTCAACTGAAGGATTGAGACTGCCTTCTACTATTTTCCCTTTTAAATCAACTCCAACAATATCCTTCTTTTCTAATTTTTTGTAACTTACCCCACTTGGCTTTATGTAGACTATGTTTCTGGACCTATCAATAGCACTGACATTTCCACTTGTTCCAACTACCAGACCATTTTCCGGCAGAGCCAGATTGGCTTCATAGACCTCTTTTTTTAGATTGCTTCGCTTTGCTCGCAATGACATATCGCTCATTCCTTCCTCACTTTGTTTTTTATCTTAAGTAGTTCCTTCATAATATGTTTTAGGTTCCCTTGCCTGTCGCTGCCAAATGTGTCGTGCAGTTCAAGATATAGCCTATATAGCTGGTTATAAATCTCGTGCGCTTTCTTATGCGGTTCATATCTTATACTTTTGATACCACTCATTGCCTTTTGGGCATCCTCTACTCTGGCGAACCCTTCACCAGCTACTGCTCCAAACATACTAGCGCCTAAAGCACAAGTCTGGCTTGAGCGAGAAACCTTCATGGGCCTGCCTGTAATATCAGCATATATCTGCATAAGAATGGCGTTTTTCTCTGCGATACCTCCACAGTTTATAATATCCTTAACATGGACTCCATACTCCTCAAATCTCTCAATAATGACCCTTGCTCCAAATGCTGTGGCTTCAATTAATGCCTTGTATACCTCTTCCGGTCGTGTATGAAGGGTCTGGCCAAGAAGCAGGCCTGTAAGTTTAGCGTCAACTAAGATAGTTCTATTACCATTGTTCCAGTCAAGAGCCATGAGTCCGCTTTCACCGGGCTTTAAATCTTTAGCTTTTTCAGTTAAATGTTTATGTACATGGACTATTTTTTTATTATCCCCAATCAAATTCACAAACCAGTTAAAAATATCTCCTACAGCAGATTGACCTGCCTCCAGGCCAAAATATCCTGGTAAAATGGACCCATCTACTATCCCACAAAGGCCAGGGATATTTGAAAATCTCTTCTTATCAGGCACAACCATCATATCGCAGGTGGAAGTACCTATTATTTTAACCAGTGTCCCCGGCTTTACCCCGGCTCCAACTGCTCCCATATGGGCATCAAATGCTCCAACTGCTACTGCAATCCCTTGTTTAAGCCCTAATTTCTTTGCATATTCTCTGGAAAGTCCTCCTGCTTTTATATCAGAAGTATATGCCTTTTTGTAAAGCCTTTTCCTTAATTCCGCAAGTTTTGGATCAAACTTAGTTAAAAAATCTTCTGCTGGTAGTCCTCCCCACTCATTATTATACATGGCCTTGTGACCTGCAGCACAGACACCCCGCTTTATCTCTAAAGGATTTGTATTTCCAGTTAAAACTCCTGGAATAAAATCAGCAAGTTCAACCCAGGAATAGGCATTTTTAAATACCTCTGAATCAACCCTTAAGCAATGTAAGATCTTAGAAAAGAACCACTCTGAAGAGTAAGTCCCACCACACTTGGCAAGATACTCAGGATGTAATTCCCTTGCTAAGGCAGTTATCTCTTCTGCCTCTTCATGGCTGGAATGGTCTTTCCAGAGCCAGGCATGGGCATTTAGATTATTTTTAAATTTGTTATTAAATGCTAAGGATATACCTTCTTTATCCACAGGGATAGGAGTACTACCTGTAGTATCAACCCCAATACCAATAATATTTTCTTTAGAAAATCCTTTAACTTTCTTAGCCTTATGTAAAGCGCTCAGGCAGGCATATTCCAGTCCGTCTATATAATCTCCGGGAGATTGCCTGGCTACATTAGGATCCTTTTTATCTAAAAAAATGCCATCTTTACCACGCGTATAATTGCGCACGTGAGTAGCAATCTCTTCTCCATTAGAAATATCAACAATAAGCGCTCTTACAGAGTTAGTCCCAAAATCCAGCCCTAAACTAAATTTTCTTTTTACCATTTTCACAAGGGTTCGCTTAAAACTGCTCCGGTATCAGCGCTGGAGACAAAGATAGAATACCGTGCAAGCCAGCCGCCTTTTACTTTTGATCTAAAGGGTTTTTGCTTTTTTATCCTCTGTCTTATTTCATTTGCTGAGAGCTTTACATTTATTGCTTTCTTATTGACATCTATCTCGATTTTATCTCCGTTCTTGAGGATTCCTATCTCACCTCCGGATGCAGCCTCCGGAGAGATATGACCGACACAGAGGCCTCTTGTCCCGCCGGAAAAACGGCCGTCAGTAATCAGGGCTGCCTTTATATCTCTTCCTTTTATTGCGGCTGTCGGTGAAAGCATCTCCTGCATACCTGGGCCGCCTTTTGGCCCCTCATAACGGATAACTACCACATCATTGTCCCGGACCTCGCCTTTTAAGATTCCTTTTAAGGCTGTTTCCTGTGATTCATATATCCTTGCCCTACCGCAAAAAGCAAGCATATCTCTATCAACTCCGCTTGTCTTTACTACAGAACCTTTTTTTGCAATATTTCCAAAAAGGATTGCCAACCCGCCTTGAGGAGAAAAGGCATTGCTAACTGTGCGAATTACATCTCCGTCAGGAGCAGGGGCCTTTCGGACATAATTCCCTAAAATTCCGTAAACAGTTTTTGCATTAAGTTTTAGAGGGCTTTGCTTACCCATATGAATAGATTTTAAGATTGTTCCTACTCCACCAACTCTATGCACATCCTCAAGATGAATTTCAGGCCTGGACGGCGAAATCTTTACTACATTGGCTGTTGCGCGGGCGAGGGTGTTAAGACGTCTCAGGTCATACTTAATACCTGCCTCATGGGCAAGGGCGAGGACATGCAAAACTGTATTTGTAGAACCTCCCATAGCCATATCCAGAATAAATGCATTGTCAATGGAGTCCCTGGTTAAGATATCAAGGGGCAATATCTTTTTCTTCATAAGAAATATTATTTTCCCGGCTGCATTTTTTATGAGATTAACCCTTTCAGGATTTAATCGATACTGCCTCTTTTTACCTTTTTCCCGACGGGTAGCCGGGATCGTTCCGTTGCCGGGTAAGGCGAATCCCAACACCTCTCCCAGACAGTTCATTGAGTTTGCCGTAAACATCCCGGCGCAGCTCCCGTAACCGGGACACGCGCATTCTGTTAATTTTTCTAATTCTTTTTTTGCTATTTTGCCGGCGCTGTATTTCCCCACCCCTTCAAAGATAGAAATCAGGTCTGTTTTATCGGGGCCGGCAAGCATCGGCCCTCCGCTTACGTAAAGAGAAGGGATATTAATTCTCGCCATTGCATTGAACATTGCCGGAACAATCTTATCGCAATTTCCGATTCCTATCCACGCGTCGCAAGGATGCGCGCCAATGATGGTCTCAATCTGGTCGACAATTAATTCCCTGGAGGCGAGTGAATATTTCATTCCAAAATGCCCCATGGCAATACCGTCGCAGATTGCCCCTCCGATATTCGTGTACCAGACATTCACTCCCTGCTTTTCCAATTCCCGTTTCAAAACTGCTCCTAATTTATCGAGATGGGCATGTCCCGGGATTTGATTGGTATATGAATTCACAATAGTTACAAAAGGTCTCTTTAAATCGGCCATTGTTTTACACACGCCTTCGGCAATCATTAGAGAGGCCGCCGGTAACATATGCGGGCCTTCTCTAAAAATATCGCTGCCGTATCTCCGGACATTTTCAATACCTTTATTTATTTTTTTTGCGTGCATGTTTATCTCCTTCGTTACCTACATTTTACCTGAAGTAAGTTGTGATGTAAAGAGGTAGACAAAATAAATGAATATGTTATAATAAATTTCATAAATTAGATTACCCGATCAAGCATGTCCTCGACCGCGATCGGGGATCGGGTAATGACATAATAAGGAGAGATGACAATGGCTGTGAGAAAAAAAATAAAATTTGACGGGAGGTTATTGGTTATCGGCTGCGGCTCTGTTTCACAATGCGCCATTCCGTTGATACTCGAACTTATCGAAATGCCGCCGGGGGAAATTACTATTATGGATTTTGTTGATAACCGCGGGCGCATCAAAGGCGCCTTGGCCAAAGGCGTAAAATACACGACGGAAAAAATAACAGCTGATAACTATGCCGAACTCCTTGGGAAATACACAGGGGCCGGTGACATGATTATCGACCTTGCGTGGAATATCGATTGCAATGCAATAGTCCAGTGGTGCCGCGACAACCAAGTCTTATACGCCAACACCTCTGTCGAAGAATGGGACCCGTACAAGGATTCTGAGCGTAATGACCCGGCCAAATACACCTTATATTGCAGACATCTGCAGCTCCGCAAGATGATAGATGACTGGGGTGATAATAACGGCACTACGGCTATTGCTGACCACGGCGCAAATCCAGGCCTTGTATCGCACTTCACGAAATACGCGCTTATAGATATTGCCAAAAAGATTTTGAAAGAAAAACCGGATGACCCAAGAAGGAATGAACTGGAGCATGCCCTGCAGGATAAAAGCTTCGCAAGGCTTGCCCGGATCGAGGGTGTCAAGACCATTCACATAAGCGAACGGGATACGCAGATTACCGACCAGCCTAAAGAGGTAAACGAGTTTGTCAACACATGGAGCATCGAAGGTTTCTTTGAAGAAGGCGTTGCGCCTACGGAGTTAGGCTGGGGAACGCATGAGCGCTATATCCCTAAGAATGCCTTTTTCCATAAGGTCGGCCCTAAAAACCAGATTTGTCTCGCATCGATCGGCATGAAAACATGGGTGCGTTCCTGGGTGCCTTGCGGTGAAATTACAGGCATGGTCATCCGTCACGGAGAGGCATTCAGCATTTCAGACAGGCTGACGGTGCTGGAAAACGGGAAGGCTGTTTACCGGCCGACTGTCCACTATGCATACCGGCCGTGTGACGCTGCTATGAATTCCATACAGGAACTTGAGATGAGGCAGTATAAGCTCCAGGAAAAGCAGCGTATAATGAACGATGAGATTATAAACGGACGGGATGAATTGGGGGTTTTGCTTATGGGGCATGATTTTAAATCATGGTGGTGCGGGAGCTTGCTTGATATAGACACCTCGCGAAAACTCGTCCCCCACCAGCAGGCAACCACACTCCAGGTTGCAATCTCTGTAGTATCGGCAACTATATGGATGATTAAAAATCCAAGAAGAGGATTCTTGCTGCCGGACGATGTAGACCACGAGGAGATCCTGAAGGTCGCTATCCCTTATATAAC
>DAOWKF010000137.1 GCA_030640045.1 Candidatus Omnitrophota bacterium
ATCTTCATCCCGTCCGACCTCCTTTCATTATAATCTTTCTTTAGGATAACAAAAAAATATTTTTTGTCAAGGATTTTTTTTCAATATCTTCAACAGGGCCTATCGTAGCAAGGCAAAGATTTTCATTCACAAAAAGTTCATTGGCTATCCTCTTTATATCGCTGCTCTGGACAGCGTCTATCTTTGCTATAACCTCTTCGGGTGTGGGGATCCTGCCAAGTGTAAGCTCGTGCTCTCCAAGCCATTGCATATAAGAAGATGTCCCCTCAAGACTAAGTAATAATTGCCCGCGGCAATAATCTTTGGCCTGGACGAGTTCTAAACCAGTGACATCTTCCTGTTTTATTCTCTCAAATTCTTTTAAAATAAGCTTGACTGTTTCGCTTAATTTATCCAGGGCTATCCCCGCGGATACAACAAAAGAACCTGTATCAGCCAGCGGATGGATTGTTGACCTTATCTCATAGGCCAGAGCTCTCTTCTCTCTTATCTCTTCAAAAAGCCTTGAAGTCATATTCCCTCCGAGGATTGTATCAAGAAGGATAAGGGGGTATCTATCAGGGTGCGAACGGTGGTATCCCCTGCCGCCCACGCAGAGGTGGATCTGCTCTGTCTTTTTATGAAACAAATTAACCCGCTGCTCTTTTTGTTCTATGCGGACGCCGGCAAAAATGTTTTTCTCTCTTTTCGGGAATTCCTTAAACGGGGCAGCAGCCTTTAAGGCATCTTCTATAGACATCGCGCCGGATATAGCTATGGTAATATTCTCGGCGCTGTAAAATTTCTGCATATATTGGCGCAGGATCTCTTGATTAAAACTCCGGACAACCTCTCTCGTGCCGATAATAAGCTGTCCTAACGGCTGATCAGGCCAGAGGAGCTTATCAAATAAAATATGGACATAGTGCATGGGCAGATCCAGATACATACTGATCTCTTCTAAAATTACTCTCTTCTCCTTCTCGATTTCCTCCGGCGCTAAAAGTGGAGCCCTGGTCATGTCGCAGAGGACATCTATAGCTTCCGGAAGATGCTTTGGAATAACCTTTGCCAGGTAGCAGGTCATCTCTTCCGCAGTAAAGGCATTCAATACTCCGCCCTTGCTCTCGATAGCCTCTTTAATCTGGCGGCATGTTCGGCGCTCTGTCCCCTTAAAAAGAAGGTGCTCCAGGAAATGGGATATGCCGGTATTCATTTCTGTCTCATAACGGCTTCCTGTCCCTATCCACACCCCTACTGTTGCCGACGACATATGAGGCATATGATGAAGCACAACCCTCACCCCGTTATCAAATACTTCTTTATGATACATTAGTCACCCCTTTTTAACTCACCACTATATTTACAAGCCTATTCGGAACAACAATTATTTTTTTAATATTTTTCCCGTCCGTAAACTCTTTAATCCTCGGCTGGGACAGCGCTATAGTTTTTATCTCTTCCTCAGAACTGGATAAAGGCACCGTAACCCTGGTCCGGAGCTTCCCATTTACCTGGATTACCAGAAGAAAATCCTCTTTTTCCAGGGCCTTCATATCCACGTCAGGCCACTTCTCTTTAGCCAACTCACCTTTCTCACCTAATGTCTGCCAGAGTTCTTCGGCTAAATGCGGAGCAAAAGGCGAGAGGAGATGAACCATTGTCTTGAGCGCCTCGCCTAAAACGATTTTATCCTCCTCATCCTTTATTATAAACTCATTAATGGCATTCGTCAATTCCATAAGGGCTGCTATGGCTGTATTAAAATGGAACCTGTCTTCGATATCATTCGTAACCCTTTGAATTATCCTGTGGGTAATTCTTCTTAAATTAGCCGCCTTCGGCATACAACACCAATCAATTGGTGTTGTATTCTCACTGGAAATATCCAATTTTTCTTTTTTAAATATTGCTGTTTTTTTCTTCTCTTCAAATATATTCCAGACACGATTTATAAAACGACTTGCGCCCTCTATCCCTCTCTCACTCCACTCTAAATCTACCTCGGGCGGAGCAGCGAAGAGAATAAAAAGCCTCAACGCATCAACGCCAAATTTTTCAATCATACCGTCAGGGTCAACAATATTGCCTTTTGATTTACTCATCTTTGCGCCGTCTTTGATGACCATACCCTGGGTAAGGAGACGGCTGAAAGGTTCGTTGACGTCAAGGAGTTTCAGGTCTTTTAAAACCTTTGTAAAAAATCTGGCGTAGAGCAGATGCAGGATAGCGTGTTCAATGCCGCCTATATACTGATCAACAGGCAGCCAGTATTTTGCAGCTTTTTTATCAAAAGGAACATTTGTCGAATGCGGACTGGTGTAACGGGCAAAATACCATGAAGAATCTACAAATGTATCCATGGTATCTGTCTCGCGCTGCGCCTCTTCTCCGCACTCAGGGCAATCCACCCGGACAAAGGATTCAATACCTGACAAAGGAGATTTTCCCATACCTGTTATATTTACTCCTTTTTCCGGAAGCAAGACAGGCAGGTCTTTATCCGGCACCGGAACAGGACCGCATTTAGGACAATGTATTATGGGAATCGGCGCTCCCCAGTAACGCTGCCTTGAGAGGAGCCAGTCACGGAGTCGATAATTCACCCTGCCTTTTCCCATCCCCTCCTTCTCCATCCATTCAATAATTAGAGGGATTGCCTCTCTATTATTCTTCCCGTTAAATTTGCCGGAATTAGTCATTACCCCATCCTCTACATACGCCTCACTCATCTCTTCCGCAATCAACGACTTTCCCTCCGGCGTTATCACCACTTCGAGGGGGAGGTTATATTTTTGGGCAAATTCAAAATCCCTCTGGTCGTGGGTCGGCACAGCCATAATAGCGCCTGTGCCGTATTCCATAACCACATAATTGGCTATCCAGATAGGGATCTCTTTATTATTTACCGGGTTTATCGCTGTCCAACCGCTGAAGACCCCTTTCTTTTCTATAACATCATCCGGCATTCGAAAACTTTCTTTCTTAAATTCTTCTATAAATTTTTTCACATTCTCTTTCTCAGAAGATTCTGTCATGGCCTTTTTAACCATTTCATGTCCCGAAGCTAATACTAAATATGTTGCACCAAAAATTGTGTCCGGCCTTGTAGTAAATACAGGAAATGACTCATTGTTTTTTAAATGAAAATTTATCTCAACCCCTTCGCTCCTGCCGATCCAGTTCTTCTGCATGACAAGGACCTTCTCCGGCCAGCTATTCTCAATTTCCGAGCAATCGAGCAGTCTTTCAGCGTAGTCAGTAATTTTAAAAAACCACTGTTTAAGCCTCTTCTCTCTTACCACATCGGCGCACCGCCAGCATTTCCCTTTCTCTACCTGTTCATTGGCAAGAACAGTCTGACACTTTTCACACCAGTTCACTGGCGCCTCTTTCTGAAATACTAAATTTTTTTCAAACATCCGCAGGAAAAACCACTGGCCCCACTTATAATAATCCGGCTTAGATGTATTTACCTCTCTTTTCCAGTCATAACTAAAACCGAGTCTCTTCAACTGCTTTCTCATAGTCTCAATGCAGCTATCTGTCCATTTAGAAGGATGAGTCTTGTTGAGAATAGCTGCATTCTCAGCAGGCAGGCCAAAGGCATCCCAGCCCATTGGATGGAGGACATTGAAACCGCGCCTCTGTTTGTAGCGCGCTATTACGTCTCCGATTGTATAATTGCGCACGTGCCCCATATGGATCTTACCGGACGGATAGGGGAACATGACGAGGACATAGTATTTTGGGTTTGAATCCATTTCTGTAGAAAGAGAAAAATTTTTCTCCCAGTATCCCTGCCATTTCTCTTCTACAGCCTTAAATTTATACTCACTCATTTTAGTTTGTTTCTTGACCTTATTATCTATCTCTGATATATTATATTTTCGTGGGGCAGTAGCTCAACCGGGAGAGCGCAACGCTGGCAGCGTTGAGGTTCGCGGGTTCGATCCCCGCCTGCTCCACCAGTAAAAAATATGGACTGTCCCATTTTTTGGAACAATCTCATTTCTTTGTTAACCCTTTTACTTTCACCTCGCAAGATTTCTTGTCTGCCTCAATCCCCTTTATCTCTTTTATAACGCTAAGCACTTTTGAATCCTTAATAGCGGATATCTTTTTAGATTGCATGAGTTTCTCGCCGAGTTCTTTCAGCTTCCATTCTCTCTTTTGATTTAGAACTACTATCCTCCCTTTCAATTTTCCGATCTGAGAAACCCGCGTAATCTCCCTGCCTCCGCGGTGAGCCAGTTCTCCTGCCTCACGCCCAAATTTTTTTAGTTCAGTGAGAAGAACCTCCGCCTCACTTTTGACAGAATCTCTAACCGATTTCTTTTCTTTTCCCTTTTCCTTTGCCATGACTTTCTCCTCCTTTCAATGACGACACAAGTTATGCGACATAACTTGTATGTCGGAATTGATCCCGAAGTCGCGTTGAGGGAAATATCTTCGATATTTTCATCAACATCTTCTGCGACAAGGGACATACACCATTTACGACTTCACACTTTGCCTTGACTTCCACTCCGACTCATTATATCATAACATTGCGCTGCCGGGGTGGCGAAATTGGTAGACGCACGGGACTCAAAATCCCGCGGACCCTTAAAGTCCATGTCGGTTCGACTCCGACCTCCGGCACCAAAATTTCTCTCAAAGAGTAGCTGCCGGCGGGGGTAAATCCTTCATAACCTTAAGGCCCGCAGGCGCATCAACTGCTTTAGGAATGGTATTAATAATCACTGCCACGGTCCCGATATCCCCATGAATCCCTCCTGTAATCTTCTGATGAATATGAGGTTCGCCTTCGATAATTATCTCATCATACTCTTCATCCACACCTGCATTGGCGCAAAACTCAAGGGTAATGACGTCTTTACCACCATTCCTGCCATAGGCCAGGCTCTTTAATCCAATTACATCCCCGGGCTTTACTGTGCCCACGGAAGTCTTTATTTCTTTTTCCCCTATGACCGGCTCAGGAGGCAGTTCTACAGCTTCTTCGAGGTCCCATCCGAGCCCTTTAGCAATCATATTAATGGACTCCAGAAGCCCTACATGCCCGGTTATAATTTTATTTTCTATCTTGTTCCTGAACTCTTCCCGGGTCAAACAAGTGCCTACCTTCGCCTGGAAAGGGATCCGGCGTTTGGCAGAGTTCATCATTCGTACTACTTTAATGGATTGGACCTTGAGGCATGGGGCAGTAAGCATAAGCGGGAGAGCATCCATTAAATAGCCGGGGTTAATGCCTGTCCCTACCACAGTGACTTTATGTTCCTTTGCCAGGCTATCAATCTCTTCGGCAAGTTCAGGATTAGACTTCCATGGATAGGACAATTCTTCGCAGGTAGAGATAACATTCAAACGAGCTTTCAGGCATTGGGTTATCTGTGGAAATACGCTCTTTAAACGAGACGTCGTGGTAAGCACAACAGCATGGGCATGCTTTGCTACTTTAGAAAAAAGTTCATCGGCATCCTTTTCGATGATAACGCCGCCTAACTCCTTTCCTATAAGTTCGGGATTTATATCTACGGCTCCGACAATCTCAAAACTTTTTTTATCAAGGAGCGCCTCTCCAATCCTGCGGCCCATAACACCGCATCCATAAATTATAACCTTAATCTTTTCCATAAATTAGTATACCAACATTGTGAAATTTTTCAAATGAAATTTTACTTTGAAGGATAGTTTTTTAGATTTATTTAAGTATTTTATTCAGAATATTATCCTGAGGGAAGCCATGGCCCAGATGCTGG
Source organism: Candidatus Omnitrophota bacterium (assembly GCA_030640045.1). Classification (GTDB taxonomy): domain Bacteria; phylum NPL-UPA2; class BS750m-G34; order BS750m-G34; family BS750m-G34; genus BS750m-G34. The sequence goes on from DAOWKF010000137.1 coordinate 5,745, forward strand.
CGAAAGCCTTCTGCATAACTGCACTTGATAAATTTACCTAACTGCCTGGACCAGTCTTTCATAGTCTCAACATACTGATCCATGCCGTGCTGTTTCCTGAGCCAGTTTCTCTGGCTTTTGTGGCAGGCGAGCATTTTCCCTTTGAAGGGTATCTCTTTAGTGATATCTATAAGTATGGTTGGTTTAATCTTGTTACCATACATATCCTTACCTTCCAGAGGTACTCCATAATAAAGATAAGGTGTATGGGGTATAGGTTTCCCTTTGGCAGGAAAATTCGGCATAGGAGCACAGAAACAGCTGTCTTTTACCAGGGTAGATGTTGAGACATGGTCAATCATGTAGTCTTCTACAGAATGTGTGAAGACAATATCAGGATTTACTTTTCTTAGTATCGTAGCTACTTTTATCCTGATGGAGGCAATATTGTCTACCATAAGGTCGTCTATTCCACAACAATAATACGGGGCATCTAAAAGCTTAGCGGATTTTCTGGCTTCTTCTTTTCTTATCCTGACAATCTCTTTGACACTATATTCCTCTGAGCCACAACTTCCATTAGCTACTGTTGCAATAAAGATGCGGTGGCCTTTTTTTTTGAGCCTGGCAAGGGTCCCGGCGCACATGAATTCTACATCATCCTGATGAGCGCCTATAGCTAAAATATTCATAGATTGCTTCGTCGCTTCACTCCTCGCAATGACGTGTTTTGAAATTCCGTAGAATCAATTACACTCCGCTACTAAAGGGCCGGCTAATTCTTTTAAAAAGAATAACTTTCCTTGAAGAGTGGGCATGAAACTGGAAGGAATCCAGATATCCGGTCCATGACGAAGCGTCACCCACAAGGACAATCCCTGCCACATCATGCCCCTGCCAAGTGTTCCATCACAGCCGCCGATGATATAGTCTGCCTTGAGGAATAATCCAGGCCCAATTGTATTCGCAAAAGCAGGCACCAGTGTTGTACGGGATTTAAAACTTGTAATAGCGTTCTGCTCTATTGTCAGTGGATGGAGTTTTGCTCCTAAGCGATGTGTCTGGGACTTCCATTCCTCGTCAGATTTAAACTCTTCTGCAAAGTGCGGTTCCCAGAAGGCAATATGAAAGACCCTGCCAATTCCAAAGACAACGACAAGAGACGCCCCTTTTTCCACAAGTTTTTTAATCTTTTCCGAATAAGTTGGTAATATATTTTTTGTAGCAAAGTGTCTTTGAGATTCAGGAACAGTAAGCTTTCCAAGGGGACCATAAAATGCCCCTTCCATAGCATTTTGAAATGATCCTGGATCATCAGATGGTAAGGTATTACCCTGGGAATCGCTCCACTCATCCATGTTGAAACCATAGACATGCTTGCAATCAATATCCCACTCCTTTAAAAAATAGACAGCCCATTTATACATACCCATCGGCCCTACCGGAAGAATAAAAGCTATCTCTCTCTTCTCTTCCCTTGCCTTCTTGATTTGCGCGGCAATCTCATGCCCCATTTTGATATCGAATTCTTCTAAGGAATCACAGCTAACAGGGTAAAACTCTTTATTCCACCAGTTCTGTCTCTCAGTTATTTTATCCGGTGGATTATCCGAGCACTTATCTAATTTTGCCAGGTCCCACCCTTTAGGGAAAAATCCCTCTAAAAGCGATCCCTTTATAGTACTAATAAGATCCATATTTTGCTCCTTTTTTTTATTATATACTTATAGCCTTCCGTTGTCCAGCTGATTTATAGCAGGCAAGGACTATCTTTTGGTTCCAGAGGCCATGTTCTCCAGTGAAAGAAGGTTCCCGGTCTTCTTCTATACATGAAGAAAAATCCTCTATCTCAGCCCGATAGGTATTGATTGGAGTTAAGGTTATCTTCTCTTCTGTTGATGTTGTCCTTGCCTGCTCAGATGCATATCCTTTCGCTTCTTTTTCTATATATGCACTCACCTCTCCGCCAGGCGACTGTCCAATAGTTCCTTCGGCCAGGATAGAACCTTTGGTCCCGTAGATCTCAAGCCGATTCTTAGATGAGGCATCAGGGATGCTAAAGCAGTTGTCTACTATGCCGATAACACCATTCTGAAACTCAAGATTTACTATAGCAGTATCTTCTACCGGGTAGTTAAAAGCGCGGTTGGCCAAAAAACAGGAAACCGCTTTTGTCTTTCCAAAAAACATTTCCAGGAGATCTATACAATGCGTGCCCATATCAATAAGTGAACCTCCTCCGCCTTTTGTTGGTTCTTGGCGCCAGGCAAGAGGTATTTCCGGATACCAGCAGGAGAGCTGGGCCCTGGCCATTACAGGCGTGCCCAGTAAACCTTTATTGAGCATCTCCTTTATCTTCTTATGATATACATTATAGCGCATTAGATACCCCAGGGAAAATTTTACTTCATCTTTTTCGCATACTTTAATCATCTTCTCGCAATCAGCAACAGTCATAGCCATCTGTTTTTCACAAAAGATATGTTTTTTTGCATTAGCTGCCTTTATTACTTGAGAGGCATGGAGACAGACAGGGGTAGCAATATATACAGCCTCTACATCTGAATTTTTTAAAAGGTCGTCTTCTTTAGTATAATATTTAATATTGCCAAATTTCTGAGCAACCTCTATAACTGCCTTCTCGTCAACATCCATAACTGCAACAAGTTCTGCATTTTTAGCAGGTACAATCCCCTCAGGAATAGTCCGCCTTTTAGCTATACCGCACGCTCCAATTACTCCCCACTTTACCATAACCGCCTCCTTTCACAATGACATAGGTTTAATTATTTCACCAGGCCTAAAATTACTTTTTTAATAGCCCTGGCAATTAATTGCATATGCTCCTCCTCAAGCATGGGGTGGCACAAGGTTATAAATGTCCGCGCCTCAAGCCA
>DAOWKF010000034.1 GCA_030640045.1 Candidatus Omnitrophota bacterium
ATCACTTAATCTCTAACAATATTTTATTATAGATATCTTCTGTGCCGTATTTCTGAGAGATACTCTTAAATTCTTCGCTTTTGATATCTATATTGTTATACTTTACCAAATCGATAATATCCATCAGGTCCTTATGCTCACGTTGCGAAGGATTATTCTTTATTGAGTGGAGCTTAAGTGCTATCAGATGAAAAAGAGATGGAATAAGAAACTTCTGGCTGGCGATAGTAATCTCTTTGGCATCTTTTATAACTTTATCTAACGTATTTTTGTCAACAAACATGAAATCAATATCCAGAATATAGTATTTTACACTTTTTAACCTGCTAAACAACTTCCTCCTGTTATCCTCTTTATAGCCTTCTTTTTCTAACAGAACTAACACTTCCTTGAAATCATTCTCTGTTGTCAAAAAATCTATATCTGCAGTTTGGCGTGATACGTTATAATAATTAACCGCAAAACCACCTATTAAAACAGCGGCTGTATGCGTCTTTTTTAATATAGCTGAAACTAAATGGAATTCTGTCTCATATCTCATCTCTTTTGTTTCCTCATAATTGCCTATAATCAAATTTTACCTGAAATAAGTCTATTTAGCAATTATTTTTTTAGGTATTTTTTTTAGGTATTTTAGGTATTTTTTAGGAACAACTAAAGTGCACGCAATTGAAGAGCGGAGAGGGAAAAAACCAAGAAGTAGGAAGTACATCTATTAATTGTTAGCAGGAGAAAATGATTATGGATGAAAAATTAAAACACCTAGAATTTATTCAAAATGTAATAACCAGAATGAATATAGAAAGCCTACATTATCGCTAATTATCTGGCCTTAATTTTTACTACTTTTCCATTCCCCCATACTGCAAGTGGACGGCCTTTTTTATGGCAAGTTCTGCTTTGTCTTGTATGGTTAATCGTTTTTCCATAATTTATAATAAATTAATTATAACGCTCTAATGGTCATAAAGCAAGAGACGTTTTTAAATAATTGCAAAAGCTATGCAAAAAACTACGCAAAAGTAACATTAAATCAGACAACGTTTATCACTGTGATAGCCTTATGGTCATGAAAGTCCCTCTACAACTCATATTTATCTGGAAGCAGACCTTGCTATGAAAGAGCAAATTTTACAAAAAATACTACCGGTTTTTTGCAGATAGACCTTCAATCTTAAAATGGTCCCCAAAAAGTTGGGGACGATTATTTACTCTATCCTATTTTTAGTTATCCGTTAATCCATTTCTCTGTTGCTACGAATAATAAATATGATATAATTTGATAGGTGTAAAATGTTTGTATGTTTTTCTAAACTTCTCAATGAACCTGTTATGGATAAGGACAGGGAACTTTTGGGTAAACTCTATGAGATTATCACTGTCCCCACCGAAATTTATCCGAAGCTGTGGGCCATGGTTGTTGTGCGTGGGATATTTAAAAAGAGATATGCTACTATCCTATGGGATAATGTCATGGAGAGAGATAAAAAAGGAATTCATCTAAAGTGTAAAAAGAGATCTCTTAATTTTCAGGATACAATTGACTATCAGGATAAGTTAGCTTTGCGCCGCGATATCCTGGACCAGCAGGTCATTGATACATATAATTACAATGTCATCAGGGTAAATGATATACATTTATTAGAGGTCGATCAGGACCTTATGCTGGCGCACGTAGATATCGGACTGCGTGGTCTGATGCGGCGTCTTGGATTGGAAAGAATAGTAAAGAAGGCGCATGATAGACTTGTCCCGTGGAAATTTATTCAGCCGCTCTCTATTAATCCGGTGAGTAAGACAATAAAGATAAATATACCGCAAAAGAGTTTCAGGAGTATCCCGCCGGTTGAGCTTAGCGATATCATGATGGACCTGGATCCCAGGCAGAAGATTAATCTTTTTAGAACCTTTGACGCAAAGACACGGAGTAAGATTTTCGGTCTCCTTGATTTTAAGACGCAGAAGGTGATTATTGAGGAGATAGGGCCCGGGGCCGGAGCAGATATCCTGGAGGAGATGCCTGATGATGAGGCTACAGATTTTTTAGAAAGGATGCCGCGCCACAGCGTGGATATTCTCTTAGATAAGATGGAAACAAAAGAGGTCAAAAAACTCTCCCGCTTACTTGGCTATGCCAGTGATTCAGCAGGCGGTCTTATGACTACGGATTATATTGCAATTCAGAAGGGTACAACTGTAGAGAAGACCCTGGATATGGTCAGGAAAATGGAATTTCCAACCGAGCCTATTCAGTATATTTATATAACGGATGAGAACAAAAAACTTCTTGGGCTTACAAATCTAAGGAGGCTTGTGAGCGCTTTTCCCCAAGAATCAATTACCTCTACCTCGTTTCCAAACACTGTCTATGTTCACCTGGATGACGGGGTGAAAGAAGTAGCATATCTTATGGAAAAATATAAGTGCCAGGTCCTGCCGGTTGTCAATGGCGATCACATTTTACAGGGGATTATTACGATTGATGATATCTTGAGCCAGGTAATTGCCATTGCCTGGCGCAAGACCAGAAGAAAGGTCCCGCGGACGTTATAGGTATCAGTTAATGGTTAAAAAAGGTGTTTGGCCGAGAATATTGCTTTTTCTCGCCCTGATGGGGCCGGGGATTATTACTGCTAATGTGGATAATGACGCAGGCGGTATTGCAACATATTCAATCTGCGGCGCTAATTACGGCTATAAGATGCTATGGATATTTGTGCCGATACTGATAACCCTTATTATTATTCAGGAGATGTGCAGCCGTATGGCCGTTGTTACAGGTAAAGGACTTGCAGATTTAATCAGAGAGGAATTCGGCGCCAGGATTGCTTTCTATGCGATGGTTGTCCTCGTCCTGGCAAATATTGCCAACACTATGGCCAACTTTGCAGGTATAGCTGCGGGAGGAGAGCTTCTTGGTATAGGAAAATATTTTCTTGTTCCTGTAGTAGCAATACTTATCTGGTGGATGGTAGTAAAAGGGACATATAAATCCGTGGAGAAGATTTTTCTTGTAGCCTGCCTTTTTTACGTTACATATATTATTTCCGGTTTTTTGGCAAAGCCTGCGTGGAGCGAGGTCTTTTCTAATTTTACAAGGCCGACATTCCACCTGGGGCAGAAGGATTTTGTCTTTATGTTCATAGGACTTGTAGGCACAACCATTGCCCCCTGGATGCAGTTCTATCAGCAGGCTGCCGTGGTGGAAAAAGGTATAAAGATTGAAAATTATAATTATAATAAATTAGATGTGATTATTGGAAGCTTTATGGTCAATATCGTTGCATTTTTTATTGTAGTTGTCTGCGCAGCTACTTTATTTAAGGCGGGGATAAGAGTTGATTCGGCAAAAGACGCAGCCCTGGCGCTGGCGCCTTTTGCCGGCAGATATTGTTATCTCCTTTTTGCCTTTGGCCTCCTCAATGCCTCTATCTTTGCTGCATCCATACTCCCCATATCAACGGCATATTCTGTGTGCGAAGGTATGGGGTGGGAGCTCGGTGTAGATAAGAGATTTAGAGAGGCCCCGCATTTTTATTTTCTGTATACCTTTGTCCTGGCAATAGGCGCGGTCATTGTCCTCTTGCCGAGGATACCTCTTATCCCTGTTATGTATTTTTCACAGGTTGCCAATGGGATACTCCTGCCTTTTGTCCTCATTTTTATGGTTAAGCTTATAAATAATAAAAGGCTTATGGGGAAATACACAAATTCCGGGTTTTATAATATAGTGATATATATCGTTATTGGCGGTCTTATCTCATTGTCTATTATAGGGATTTTTGTGTGAAAGCTATGAATACTACTAAAGGTCACCGCCAGCGGATGAAGGGAAAATATAAGAAGGGCGGATTTAATGGGTGGCTTGGTTATGAGGTGCTGGAATTTGCCCTTTTTTATTGCATCCCGAGGAAAGATACAAAATCTCTTGCAAAGAAGCTGTTTAAAAAATTTAAGACAGTAAGGGGGGTTTTAGACGCTGATAGGAAAGAATTAGAGGAGATAGATGGTGTGTCTGAACATTTAAAGGTGTTTCTTAATTTTTTAAGGAATATCACAGTGAGGTATATGGAAGATGGACTTTATAAGAAGAATCTACTCTCTTCTCCTGACCTTGTCTTTAACTATCTGAAGGCCTCAGTAGGTAGTTCTAAGGATGAAGAGTTTAAGGCAATATTCTTAAATAGCAGAAACAGATTACTTGCCGTTGAGACAATACAGAAGGGGACAGTTAATAAATCAGCAGTCTATCCGAGGAAGATAGTGGAACGCGCGCTGTATAATCATGCAGTCGGGGTTATTGTGGCTCACAATCATCCGGGAGGCGGACTCAGGCCCTCAGCAGATGACTATAGTGTAACAAAGGCGTTAAGTAACGCTCTTAAGACCGTGGATATCAGTTTGCTGGACCATATTATAATCGGCAGCGATGGGTATTTTAGTTTCAGGGAAAAGGGAGGGACAGGGTTATGACTTTTGATGCTGTTATTTTTGACCTGGACGGAGGTGTTACAAAAACCGCCATTGTCCACGCTAAGGCCTGGAAAATGGCCTTTGACGAATATCTGCGCATGAGAGAAAAAAGGGACGGTGAGCAATTCCGCGAATTTACGCATGATGGCGACTACCTGCCGTTTGTGGACGGTAAACCCCGCTATGAGGGGGTAAAGAGTTTTTTAGAATCACGTAAGATTAATATCCCATTCGGCGATCCATCCGACACACCTGATAAAGAGACTGTTTGCGGTATTGGAAACAGGAAAAATTCGATGTTTAATAAGGCTCTCAAAGAGCAGGGCGCTGAAATTTATGAATCAACTATTAAGCTTATAAAAGACTTAAAGGCTGCCAATATCCATGTAGGCGTTGCCTCGTCTTCAAAGAATTGTAAGGCTATTCTTGAGTCCGCAAAATTTGAACATCTCTTTGAGACAAATGTCGACGGCCTGGTTTCTGTGGAGCTCAAACTTAAAGGTAAGCCGGAAGGTGATATCTTTGTCCGGGCAGCTCGGAATGTCGGTGCCGGGCCTGCGAGGTCTGTTGTAGTTGAAGATGCTACCTCAGGTGTCCGGGCAGGAAGAAACGGCGGTTTTGGCCTGGTACTGGGTGTTGCGAGAGAAGATAATGAGGCCGAGCTTCTTAAAAACGGCGCGGATATTGTGGTCAAGGACCTCTCTGAAATAGATATTGAGAAGATTGAAAAATGGTTTCACAAAAAACCTCTCCCGCTGCTTCAGGCTTCTGATACTTCCGCAGGGCTCAGTATCTTTAGCAAAAAGAAACTTGTATTTTTTCTCGATTATGACGGGACACTCACTCCGATTGTGGAGCGTCCGGAACTGGCGGTTATGGCGCAGGATATGAGAGACGTTGTAACAAGGCTTTCAGAGAAACATACCGTAGCTATTGTAAGCGGCAGAATGAGGGAGGACGTAGAGAATTTTGTAAAGATCAAAGGGCTTTTTTACGCCGGGAGCCATGGATTTGATATCAAGGGGCCGGAATTTTCAATGGTAGAACCCAGGGTCAGGGAAGTCGAACCTCTTATTTCGCAGGTAATCAGCGAATTAAAGAAAGAGATTGGCCCCATACCCGGGGCATTAATTGAGGAGAAGAAATTCAGCGTGGCTGCCCACTACCGCCTTGTAGACGAAAAGAAGTATCTCCCGCGGATTAAAGAAGTGGTTGACAATATTGTTAAACGCAATCCCTCACTCCGCGTGATGAGTGGGAAAAAGGTATTCGAAATCATGCCGGATATTGATTGGGATAAAGGTAAGGCCATAAGGTGGATTGTGGAGACCCTTAAGATTTCATGGGATGAGGATTCTGTAATATATATAGGTGATGATGTCACAGACGAATACGCATTCAGGGCAGTCCGCACAAGAGGAACAGGTATTCTGGTTTCCGACCCGCTCAGAGAATCAGCGGCAGATTTTCATTTGTCCTCACCGGATGAGGTAAAAAAGTTATTTGAAAAAATTAACCTGGCAACAGGCTTACGAACGGTTTAAGCCCGCGCGGGAAGGGTTGAGGGAGACCATGTGTACACTTGGTAACGGTTATTTCGCAACCAGGGGGGCTGCGCCCGAAGCCACTGCATCAAGGGTCCATTATCCCGGGACATATATAGCCGGGGTCTATAATAAATTAAATACCCGTATTGCAGGCAGGATAATAGTAAACGAGGACCTTGTAAACTGTCCTAACTGGTTATTTTTGACATTCAAGATCGGGAATGGTGACTGGATTGCTCTCTCGACGGACAATGTCCTTTCCTGTTATCAGGATCTTGATATGCAGAGGGGGGTTCTTAGCAGGAAAATTTGTTTTAAGGACCTCAAAGGGCAGAGGACCACGATCAACACAGAGAGGATAGTCCACATGGCAGCTCCTCACCGGGCTGCTATCAAATATACGATTGTCCCTGAAAACTATGAAGGATGGATTACAATAATGTCAGGGCTTGATGGGACAGTTCAGAATACCGGGGTGGCGCGCTACAGGCAGTTAAATTCAAAACACCTCAGGCCCGTTTCCGTCGGTAATTTTAACAGGAACGGTATATCCCTTTTAGTTAAAACCAGCCAGTCAAAGATATCTATCTCCCAGGCAGCGAAGGTACGAATATTTACAGGAAATAAGGAGCTAAAACCCGGGGGTAAAATTATTAAAAAAGGGAAGAAGGTAATCTTTCAGGAATTTAAAATATTCGTTCATAAGCGAAAACGTTATGATATAGAGAAGATTGTCTCTATCTATACTTCAAAAGATAAAGGTGTTCAGGATCCCCTCTCCAGGGCTGTCAGATCCGTAAAAAAATCACACCGGTTTGACAAACTACTTAAATCGCATATACGCGTCTGGGATGCGTTATGGAAGAAGGTTGATATAAGGATTCAGGGTGAGCCATTTTCACAGAAGGTATTAAGGCTTCATACCTTTCATCTCCTTCAGACTGCTTCGTTTCATAACAGGATGATTGACGCTGCGCTTCCCGCGAGGGGATTACACGGAGAGGCCTACCGCGGCCATATTTTCTGGGATGAGATCTATGTGATGCCGTTTTTCAATCTCCATATTCCGGAGACAGCAAAGGCGTTGCTTTTATATAGATACAGGCGTCTGGCAAAGGCCAGGGAATATGCCGCGAAAAATGGGTATAAAGGCGCAATGTTCCCCTGGCAGAGCGGTTCTATTGGTGAGGAAGAGACACAGGTAGTGCATCTCAATCCCATGTCAGGCAAATGGGGCCCGGATTATAGCTGTATCCAGAGACATATCTCATTTGCCATTGCCTATAACATGTGGCAGTACTGGAAAACTACAGGAGATCTCAATTTTTTCAATCACTACGCTGCGGAGATAATATTATCTATTGCGCAGTTCGGGGCAAGCATTACAAGATACAACCGTCGGTCTAAGAGGTATCATACAGACGGGCTTATGGGACCGGATGAATTCCACGAAAGACTGCCGGGGTCATCAAAAGCCGGATTTAAGGACAATGCCTATACAAATTTATTGATAGTCTGGACCATTCTTAAGGCGCTGGAAATCCTGGATATCTTACCAGAGCGCCATAAGATACGGCTTTGTAAAAAACTTAAATTAAATAAAGAAGAACTGAGTAAGTGGGAGGATATCACCCGGAAGATGAATATCATTATAAATAAGGACGGTATCATCAGTCAGTTCGACGGATATTTTGGATTAAAAGAATTGGACTGGAAGGCATACAAGGCAAAATACGATAAGATCGGGAGACTCGACAGGATCCTGAAGGCCGAGGGGAAATCGCCTAATGAGTATAAGGTTGCAAAGCAGGCGGATGCCCTCATGATATTCTATCTCTTACCCCTGTCTGAAATAAAGGCACTGTTTCACAAACTCGGATATAAATTTAACAAGCATATCTTAAAAAAGAATTATGATTATTATGTTCACAGGACATCACATGGCTCGACCTTAAGCGAAGTTGTCCATTGCTATATAGCCCATCTCATCGGCAGACACAGGGATGCATGGCAGTGGTTTTTGAATATCCTTAAATCTGATATCCATGATACCCAGGGAGGGACTACTCAGGAAGGTATCCATGCCGGCGTAATGGGGGCATCGATTAATATTGTCATGAAGGCCTTTGCCGGAATAGAGATATCTGATGACCGGATCGGGATTAAACCGGATTTACCTAAAAGCTGGAGAAGTATTAAATTGAAGTTTCTTTATAGGGGAAACTGGATATCTCTATCTATGACAAACCGGCAGGTTACGATTGTTATCAAGGGACCGGGATCAAAGGAATGTATGATACCTTTTGAAATCTACGGCAAACCCTATCGCTTTGTTTTTGGAGAAACTTACAAAATCAAATAAGACCAAGGAGGAAGATTAAAAATGGCACGGGAGAGAATCTTGATAGTCGACGGCGATGTTTTTTGGCTGCAGATGCTCACAGCCAGATTAGAAGCAATGGATTACCTGGTAG
>DAOWKF010000058.1 GCA_030640045.1 Candidatus Omnitrophota bacterium
CAAAGTCTATTCAAATTATATCAGGAAGAAAAAATCGAGCTGGATACTGCCAAACAGGCATCTTCCAGTGCAGAAGAGCTAATGTTACTTATCAAGGGGGTTGGTCCCTCCACCGTCAGCACTTAAAGATTCGATACTTAGATCTATTTTATCGGATTTTTCCTTAGAGATAACTATATCATCCGCCTTTGTCAAGGTCTTTACATATTCACCATAAGTGCTGATTAAGGCAAGGTCTCTGGGATTGTCTGTTTTACATCTTATAAGAATCCTCTCCCTGGGTTTGAGACCGGCTTCGGTGCGAAGATGGCGAATTGCGATAATAATCTCTTTTAGAAAATCCATCTTTTCTTTTACATCTTCTTTAATAAATTTTTCCTCTACCTCCGGCCAGGAAGAAATAATCAGGTCTCCTTTTCCAAGTTTAAGCTCATGCCAGAGCTCTTCAGTGATAAATGGCATAAACGGATGCAAGAGCTTTAAGCTGCGCTTTAGGACATAGGCAAGGATTACAAGAAAGGTCTCCTTTTCTTTAGAATTAAGCCCCGGTTTTATGAACTCTACGTACCAGTCACATAACTCATGCCAGACAAACTCATAAAGACTTGAAGACGCCTCATGAAAACGATACGCGTCTAAAAGTGAATTGACCTCTTTAATCTCTTCATTCATGCGGCACAGAATCCACTGCGAGGCAAGGTCTGACGGAGGACGAAAATGGTCGCTCTCCACTTTTTCTGCATAAAGCAGATAAAATCTGGAAACATTCCAGAGTTTATTGACAAAATTTCTGGAACCTTTAAGTTTTTCCTCGCTCAAAAATATATCCTGGCCTCCCAGGGTAGACATCTGGGCTAGCGAAAGGCGAAGAGAGTCCGTCCCGTATTTATCAATCACCTCTAAAGGGTCAATGACATTGCCAAGGGACTTACTCATCTTACGGCCCTGCCTGTCCCTGACAATCCCATGGATATATACGTCACGGAAAGGAACCTCTTTTTTAAATCTAAGCCCCGTCATAATCATACGCGCCACCCAGAAAAAAATTATCTCATACCCCGTCACAAGGGTTGCGGTGGGATAAAAATATTCTAAATCCTCTGTTTCGTCAGGCCATCCTAAAGTAGAAAACGGCCAGAGTGCCGAACTAAACCATGTATCCAGGACATTTTCATCCTGCGTTAAGTTTTTACCCTTACAATCAGGACAACTCGTTATATCGGTTCTGGAGGCGGTCTCTTTATTACAATCCCGGCAATACCAGACAGGTATGCGGTGTCCCCACCAGATCTGACGGGATATACACCAGTCACGGATGTTTTCCATCCAGTTGAGATAGACCTTAGTCCATCTATCCGGCACAAAACGTATCTCTCCTTTTTTCACAGCATCTACTGCCGGCCCGGCCAAATCCTTCATCCGGACAAACCACTGCAGAGATATAAGGGGCTCAACAACAGTATTACAGCGATAACACTTTCCGACTGCGTGTTCGTAGTCGAGAACCTTGATTAAAAGGCCCTGTTCTTTTAAATCTTCTATTATCTTTTCCCTGGCCTTAAATCTGTCTAAACCTTTATATTTCCCTGCATTGTCTGTCATCCGCCCCTTTTCATTAATGACCACTATCTCTTCGAGTTTATGTCTTTTCCCTATCTCAAAATCAGTAGCGTCATGTGCCGGTGTTACCTTAACTGCACCAGTGCCGAATTCAGGGTCAACGACATCATCTGCCAGCACCAAAATCTCCCTGCCAACCAAAGGCAGGATACATTTTTTCCCCACATAATCTTTATAGCGCTTATCTTCCGGGTGGACTGTAACAGCAGTATCGCCGAGCATACTTTCAGGTCTGGTAGTGGCTACAATAATTTCCCCGGACCCGTCTTTCAGGGGATACTTTATGTAGTAGAGATGACCGCGGGTATCTTCGTGTTCCACCTCAATATCCGAAAGCGCAGTCTGGCACCGAATGCACCAGTTAATTATAAAATTGCCGCGGTAGATAAGGCCGTCTTCATATAGAGAGACAAATTCCTCACGCACTGCCTTGCTCAATCCCTCGTCCATAGTAAAACGGAGCCTGCTCCAGTCACAGCTTGAGCCGAGTCTGCGCAGCTGCTCGACAATTACGTGTCCATATTTCTCCCTCCACTGCCACACCCTTTTAAGAAACTCTTCTCTCCCAAGGTCATGGCGCCTCTTCCCTTCCCGGCGAAGTTCTTTTTCTACTA
>DAOWKF010000011.1 GCA_030640045.1 Candidatus Omnitrophota bacterium
TAGACTTTTATTTTTTCGTTTGTTTTAGGATTAGTTATTATAACAGGTAGCCACGGTCTTGGAATATCAATTTTACCAAATCTTGTAAAGGGAATATCTATAAGATTCATATTAATATATTTGTACTACATCTTTAGGCGGCACATACACTATAACAGGATCTTTATATCCTTTTTTAGCTGCTTTTTCATAAGCCTCTTGAGGCTGGTTACCACTGCTGATAACTGTACTATCCTTAAAATCCTTAAGCGCAACGTACTGCCCACTATATTTTTTCTCTTTTACTAATTGAACTGCCATAAATTTTATCTCCCTCCTCTCTTTACCAATATAATTATATCACAATTTAGGGATCCACGCAAAAATTTTTACCGACAAAAGCGTGTCATCCCGCCCTCGGCGCTCCCACATTTAAGATCCTCTCTTGCAATAGGTTATGGTTCGGTGGATAATTCTCTTAAGTTTTGGAAGACTATTTGCCCATCCCAACAGACTGGGCTTTTTGAAAAACTTTGCCTTCTGTCTTGATCGCAGGGGCGATAATGACTTCAGTAAACTGCATCTCTTTGATATCTTTTGCTCCAAGGTTCCCCATAGAGGTGCGGAGTGCACCTATAAGATTCTGAGAGCCGTCATCAAGAGTGGCAGGGCCGAACAGTATCTCACTCAATTTTCCGGCTGTGCCGACCTTAATCCTTGTCCCCCTCGGAAGATTTGCATGAGGAGTAGCCATACCCCAGTGAAAGCCTTTTCCAGGGGCCTCTTTTGCCCTGGCAAAAGTTGAACCAATCATTACAGCATCGGCTCCTGAGGCAAATGCCTTGCAGATATCTCCTCCGACACTCATCCCGCCGTCAGTAATAATGGGCACATATTTTCCTGTCTTTTTAGAATAAAAATCCCTGGCCGCGGCAACATCAACCGTAGCAGTTACCTGCGGGACCCCGATACCCAGGACACCTCTTGTAGTGCAGGCGGCTCCCGGGCCAATACCTACCAGGATTCCCGCCGAGCCAGCCTCCATAAGCTCCAGTGCTGTTTCATACGTAACACAATTCCCTATAATAACGGGTATCTTCATCTTGTTACATAATTTCTTAAAATCCAATACCTTATATTTAGAAGAAATATGCCGCACAGTCGTTACTGTAGACTGCACAACAAAGATATCTGCCCCGGCTGCCTCGGCAATAGCTCCTACCTCTTCCGCCCTCTGCGGAATAGTTGAGACAGCTGTCAGGACTCCGGCCTTTTTTATCTCCTGAATTCTTTTGCCGATAAGCTTTTCTTTAATAGGAGCCTCATACAGTTTCTGGACAAGACGCGTAGATTTTTCTTTTGAGGCCTTAATAATTTCACGGAGCGGTTCATCCGGATTTTCATACCGCGTCTGAACTCCGTCGAGGTTAAGTACTGCCACCCCGCCGAGTTTCCCCATCTCTATAGCAAAACGGACATCTACCACTCCATCCATTGCCGCAGCTATTATAGGGATATCTATTTCTATCTTGCCGAGTTTAAAAGATACATCCACCTCATCCGGGTTTATAGTTACATTTCCCGGGACAAGCGCTATTTCATCAAAACCATAACACCGTCTGGCCCTGCGTCCTGTGCCAATCCACATTCCCATATGTTAATCTCCTTTTCGCAGGCTAAAGCCTGCGGCTACCATTTCAAATAATATTAACACAATTTCAGAATTTGTCAAATGTGATTATTATCTTGAGAGTTTTGCCGCGGTCACGGCTCAATCTTACTGCCTTAGAAATTTCTGAAAGCTTAAGGCGATGAGTAATAAGTTTCCGGACAGGCAACTTTCCGGATTTAATAAAATTGAGACATGTCTTCTGTTCCGCGGGCGTGGAAGAATAGCTGCCGATGAGACTCATCTCGTGGTAGATAAGATTTGGCGATATTGTAACCCGCGCCTTATCACTGCATTCAGCAAATACTAAAACTGTCCCGCCGCTCCGGACATACTTCGCTGCATTTTCAATAGCTTCAGGCACCCCCACTGAAACAAGCGCGAGATCCGCGCCCAGCCCATTAATTAGCCCCCTCACCCTACCCTCTCCCCCTTGGGAGAGGAAATTTTTAGAAGTTGGTTTAATAGCCATGTCTGCGCATAATTCCTTAGCCTTCTTTAAACGATAATTATTTATATCGCACGCAATAATCTTTGAAGCACCAAGTGCCTTAGCCATAAGAAGGTGGAGCAAACCTACAGGCCCCATACCTACAATAACAACACTATCGCCTTTTTGAAAATCGGCCCTCTTAAATGCGCGCAAAGAACAGCCGGCCCCCTCAACAAATGCCCCTTCCTCATAAGATAATGACCCAAGTTTCTGCATCCCGAAACGGACATTCAGCGACGGGATGCGGATATATTCGCTAAAACCTCCGGGATAAATATTTGTCTCTTTAAACTGGCGGCAGGAAGAAAAATTTCCGTGCCTGCAAAACCGGCATTTAAAGCAAGGGATATGGTGGAGGACTGTAACGCGGTCGCCTATTTTGAATTTTTCGCATCCAGGGACAGTACCCTTACGGGCAGGTTCCACACTCCCCATTTTAACAATATCCCCTGCTACCTCATGCCCAAGCACAGTGCCGGAAGGGATTCGCCTCTCGACAATCTTACTTATATCAGTGCCGCATAAGCCGCACGCCCTAACCTTTAGGAGAACCTCCCCGGGCCTGAGTTTAGGCAAAGGAACATCTTCTACTTTTATTTTTTTGGGGGAATAATATATAGCTGCTTTCATTTTACCTTCTTTACTATCTCTTTTGCAATGCGATATGGCTTGGTAGCAATGCGGATGGGCATAGTGGAAAGAAATTGTGTCAGGTCCTTGCGTAATTCCTCAGTCAAGCGTCTCGGTTTCGTAAAAAGCCTGTCTACAAATTCAAGGGATTCTATCTCTAAAATTCTCTTCTTATCAAGTTTTATCTCTGTCCCGCACTCCTTACAGCGGATCAAGCTCAATGCGACATCAAAATAATGAATCTCGTGAGGAACCTCCTTCTGACAATGAAGACAAAATAGTTTCGTTTTAATAGTCGTAGTCATATCATCTCCTCTCTCGCAGTCTAAAGACTGCGGCTACCTAAAACAGCATCTGTTCAGCAAATTCTTTATTAAACAAAGGGTCTATAGATAGCTCCACGTGCTCAACACGCGCGGGAATCTCTTCTGCCCTCTTTCTCTCTTCCTGTGAAATGAGGACCATCTTCGCCCCCTCTGAAGCAGCATTTCCTACAAATTTAATTTTCTCTAAAGGAACATCCGGTATAAGGCCGACAACTTTTGCGTTTTCCGGATGGATATAGTTCCCAAAAGCGCCTGCAAGAAATACCTCCGAGATATCTTTATCTTTAATCCCGAGTCTCTTCTTAAGCATCTCTATCCCTGTCCTTATAGCGCCCTTGGCTAATTGAAACTGGCGTAAATCTCTCTGATTTATCTCTATCTTTCTTTCCCCAACTTCCGCTACGACAAAAGAATCGCCCTTGAGGAGTCTGCCGGTATTATCAACAAGGCCATTTTTTATCATCTCAGCTATTAGATCCAGAAGTCCGCTCCCGCATATACCCTGGGGTTCTATCCCGCCAATCACTTCATAAGACACATCACCCTGATTAATAATAACTTTTTCAATAGCGCCAGGGGCTCCCCTCATTCCATGTGTGATACGCGCGCCTTCAAACGCAGGGCCGGCTGCAGTGGAACAAGCCAAAAGTCTATCTTTTGACCCGAGGACGATTTCGCCATTGGTGCCGATATCTATAGCCAGCTTTATATCTTTAGCTTTATCAATCCCGGTAGCCAGGATTACTCCAACTATATCCGCGCCTACAAACCCGGCAATATTGGGGAGAAAATAAATACGGCCATTGGGGTTCACGTCTATCTTTAATTTCTGAGCGTTCAAAGATACTGAACGTCTTATGGCAGGGACAAAAGGCATAGTCCCGAGATAGCGCGGAGATATACCCAGGAACAGATGATGCATTGTAGTATTTCCTGCGCAGGTTACATAATAGATATCGTGGGTGTCTATACCGGCGTTTTTGCACACCTTTCCAATCATATTATTTACAACCTCAATAATGCGGCCCGTAAGTTTATTAAGGCCATCAGAACTTTTTGATGCAAAATTTATACGGGAGATAGTATCGTCTCCATGCACAACCTGCGAATTCATAGCACTTGCTACAGCGACCTGTTCTCCGGTATTTAAATCAACCAAACTCCCCACCACTGTTGTTGTCCCGATATCCAGGGCTAACCCGAATATACGTTTAGAGGTATCACCAGGCTCAATCCCGATGAGTTTCCCATTATCTAATATCCCGGTAACCGTGAATTTATTGCGGCGAAGTATCCCGGAAATTTCTCTCACCATGTATATGTCAACCCCATGCTCTGCGTGATGCGGGGCAAGCCTCTTAATTACTGCATTAAGATTCTCCCAATCGGGATGAGGGTTAGCTAATGTCGGCTCCGGAAGTTTGAGCAACGCCTTACGCACCGGCGGCGCAAACTTTACCCTGCCTCTTTTACCCTCTGTCAAAAACTTCTGCCCGTGGAGCCTGACCTCTTCAGGTATCAGGATATTCATCTCTCTCTTAATCGTAGTAATGCAGGCAAGCCTGTAACCTTTCTTAATCTCTTCCAGGGACAGATGTTTCTCCTCCTCAGGCGTAGGGGCATCCACACCTTCTATCACCTCTACCCTGCACTGTCCACAATTACCAAGACCTCCACATGGGGCATCGATAATAATACCTGCCCTGGCAGCAGCCTCTGCTACCTTCATGCCACGGAGGGCATACACACGCCTTCCTTCCGGCTGAAACGTGACCTTAATTTCTTCCAAGTTTCTCCAATATGGTCCGCTTTGGTGTAATTCCGACTATCCTGTCAGCTACCTCCCCATTAGAAAATATCAACATACTCGGGACGCTCCTTATGCCGAACCGGTTAGCAATTTCCCCGTTTTCATCTATATCAATCTTCCCCACAACTGCCTTGCCGACCATCTCTCCTGCTACCTCTTTCAGCACAGGTTCCATGGCACGGCATGGGCCACACCACGTTGCAGAAAAATCAACCAGAACAGGCACTTCGCTTTTCAATACCTCTTTCTCAAAATTCTCTTTATTAAGCACCTTCATTTCTTCCTCCAATTTTTAACCCCTCTCCGTCATTGCAATCTCATTATCACACACTCTGCTATTTTTAGCAATACTCTACTATTTTCATTCTATAAGCATGGCCTCTACCTTCTTAAAATGGTCTATGGAAAGGCGGTCTTCCGGGTGCATACTGACTATACGTTTCCATTCTTCATAAGCGCCCCGGACATCACCCTTCTTTAAGAAGGCATGGGCAATCATCCTGTCAATGTAGTCAGGGTGAGGAAAACGGATAGCCCGGCGGAAATATTTTATCGCCTCTTCATAATTCTCGGCCTTGTGAAAATATGTCCACCCTGTCTCAAAATAAAGTTCATAGCGATGAGGATTATTGATAATGCCCTCTTTTAAAAAATTAAGTCCTGCTTCAAGCCACTTCTCCTTGTCTGCAACTTTTGCTTCATGATAGATATTATATGCCATGTGCCATCCCGCTATGCTCCAGGCCTGAATAAAATGCGGCTGTAAAAAAGTAATAGTGCGGTAGAGCGGAAGTATCTTATACCACTGCCCTTTATGGAAATACATATCGCACCTCAGCCACAGTATATCCGCTGCTATCCCTCTAAACCCGCCGAGTATAACGCCGCTAACCATATCCCCAGGTAAAAGCACAATCCTCTCAACCAACCCCTCTCTCAATCTCGCTTCATTTATGCGCATCTGAAGAGGGAGGATCAGGGCAAAGCTGAGCGCTATAATAAAAACAAAAATAAATGAGGAACGCACCCTATACTTCCCTCTCATTAAAAGCCACATACGCCAGCATCATCACACACACTATATACACCCCTGCATATAAAAAACAGTCTCCGGTTATACCTATGGGGAGGGCGCTATCTATTACAAGTTTATCCTTGACCTCAAACCTCTCCAGGTCAGGGACAATATAGCTAAAAAAAATAAGAAGGATTTTAGTAAAGACATCTTCCATCCTTTCGCTTAGATGCCTTATATAAGTAACCAGATGCCCGAGGAGATAAAAAAATAGAGAAAATACAATATTGATTAACGGGGAAAGAAATGTCGAGCCCATAATCACAATAGAAGAAAATATAAGAAGTGTGCCATAAATAAGCGCCAGGGCAATCATGAGGTCACATTTCACCGCCCCGCCGGATAGAGAAAGCACCGCGAGAAAGATGAGGCTCATTAACGAATGGCTTAAAAGGACTACTCCTGAGATACCTAAAAATTTCCCAAGGATAAATTCAAAACGGCGCACCGGATATGTCAGGACAGTGTAGATAGTCCGCTTTCGAATTTCATCCGGGATAAAATCACTTGCCAGAAAAAGCGCTACCACCCCTCCTAGAAAGGATATTGTGACAAGTCCAATATCGGTCATAAAGGCTATCTCCGCGCCGGGTGTGATAGACGTAAAAATCCTCGAGACAAGAATAATAATAAACGCAAAAAAGATAGAAAGATATATGACCTTTTTATTGATAGATTCTTTTATAGTTATGAGTGATAAGGTAAAGATTCGCTGAATCATTTCGAAAAATGGGATGTGTCCCTATTTTTTATGGTCCTGATATAAAATTCTTCTAATGTCTCTCTCGTCTTAACCACCTCTACCTCGTCTTTAACCTCAAGGATGTCCGTAAGTGCCCCCATGGCAATCAGTCTTCCCTCATAGAGGATACCAATCCTGTCGCAGAGCGGCTCAGCCTCAGAGAGAATATGTGTGGAAAACAAGACTGTCGTTCCCTTGTTCTTAAGCTCTTGGATAATATCCTTTATCTCTCCCGCCCCGATCGGGTCAAGCCCGATAGTCGGCTCATCTAATACACATATCTCAGGTTCTTTGAGCAGCACCTGCGCCAGCCCCATACGTCTGCTCATCCCTTTAGAATATTCTCGTAATGGCTGTGTCCTTACTCTATCCAATCCGACAATATTAAGAACGCGGTCTACTCTGTTATTTAATTCCTTGCCTTTGAGTCCGAGTAATTGACCGTAAAAACGAAGCGTCTCTGAGGCATTGAGAAACCGGTATAAATAAGATTCCTCCGGCATAAATCCAATTTTAGACTTAAGGTTTATGTCCCGCGGCGGCTTTCCCATGACAGACACGTTACCCGTAGTCGGAAAAATAAGACCGAGCATGAGTTTCAATGCAGTAGTTTTTCCCGAACCATTTGGGCCAAGCAGGCCGAATATCTCGCCCTTATGGATCTCAAGATTAAGCCCGGAAAGCGCCCGGGTTTTGGGCCTGCCCCAGAAATCCTTATAGACCTTTGTAAGATTCTCAGTTTTTATAATTGGCATCTTTTTATATCTCCCTGCGTTTAAATAAAATACACGTCAATAAAAATAGAACCATCCCATAAAGGAAGCTATAAATTCCCGTCAGGCCGATATATCTCCACGATACATCTGTCCCGAGCACAAGGCTGCCGGAGCAGTTAAAGTTTTCAAAATTAGGTAGAATAGTATATAGCCCCTTTAGTAAACTCCATCCTAAAAAATTTTTTTGGTCAGCCAGGGAACTAAGATAATTAGTTAAGTGCCCTGCAATGTATAGAAAGAGACTAAAGGCGATAGTGATGAGCGGTGAAAAAACTACGGAAAAAAATAGGACAAGCGTAGAAAAGACAAGAACCTTCATATAGATAAGTATTATCCCCTTCGCCATAAGCGGGTCCAGGCCCCCTTCCTTTAGATATAGAATACCATAAAAAATGGCAGTCATAATTAAAAAACCTATAAGGAGGGCATAGAGATAGGCGCATAAATTTGCTATAAGGATATGGGTGCGGGTTGCAGGATTAGTAAGAATAGTATAAATGGTCTTATCTTCTATCTCTCTTGGTAGGTGGCGGCTTAAACCAAATAGTATAAAGAGGATCCCGAATAGATTTATGGCCATAAGACCAAAATCCTTTATAATCTTTATTTCTTCTCCCCTGGTAAAAAACGTAAAGACATTGGAGGAGGCAAGCATAAAAAATACAAAGAGAAGCAAGACCTGATAGAGCCTGCTTCTCTTTATGTCGTAATAAGCCGTTTTAAAAAGAGGTAGGATCGCCATCATCAGGAAAAAAATCCAATAAATCCCATGAATGCCAATGACGAAAGGCCGGCTGTAAAAAATGCAATCGGAAGTCCTTTAAGGCTCCCGGGAACCGGCACAAGGTCAAGCCTCTCCCTTATCCCGCTCA
>DAOWKF010000066.1 GCA_030640045.1 Candidatus Omnitrophota bacterium
CAGGTAAATCAGCCCGAAAGCATTCAACTACAATGCGGTTTACCGGATATAGAATGAGATATAGAGAAAAAATAAACCCAGGCACCGGCATGGCGCTACCCATATTCCTGTGTGTGCTCACCATCCGCAGGATTATAAATATCATAAGACAGCCTAAGGACGCGTAGATCTGGGTAGGGTGGCGGGTAATGGTTTCAGAACCCAGAACAATAGCCCATGGCAAGGTAGATTCTCTGCCGAAGCAGCACCCGTTTAACAGACACCCAATCCTGCCTATAGCCTGTCCGAGAGGTAAATACAATGCTACTATATCCAGGACAGAAAGTATTGGGAGTTTTGATCTTTTAAGATAAACCCAGGCAGCTGCTAATCCGGTAATTAACCCGCCGTGGAACATAAGTCCGCCGTGATGAAGCATCAAAATCTCCAGAGGCCTTTCCAGATAAAAAGAGATATTCATAAGGACATACATAAGCCTCGCTCCCAGGATCGCAAATATGAAACTAAGCAGACATAAATTGGATATTTTTATTTTTTTTTCTATTAAAAAGGTGGCGGTAAGAAAAGCCATGGCCATAAACAGGCCATAGCTATAAATCTTAAAATGCCCTAAGTTAAAAAGTATTGGGTGCACGTAAATTTTTTAATGCGTGGAAAGAGAGAAAAATTACCCCGAGGGTAATGCCGGAATCAGCGATATTAAAGACCGGCCAGATACGAAAATCAAGAAAATCTAAAACCGCACCGAATCTAATCCTATCAATTAGATTGCCGGAAACCCCTCCTAAGAGAAGTCCGAATGAGAGCTTAACCAGGAAAGAGAATTTACCTCGTTTTTGCCAGGCCAGGACTAAGAGAATGACTATAGCGAGGATGGAAAAAAAAATAAAAATCGGCCCTCCGCCGGGAAAAAGCCCGAAGGCAGAGCCTGTGTTTGTGACAAAGCTTAAATGAAATATCCCGGGAAAAACAGGGTGGGATGACCCCGGATAAAATATAGTCCTGATCCAAAATTTTGTTGCCTGATCCAGGATAAGGACTAAAATGCTGACAATGAGAATAAAGGACATTCCCTATAACTTTTTTTCTGCTTCCATTTTTTTCTGACATTTCAGACAGGACTGCGCATAAGGAATAACATTAAGTCTTTTAATGCCGATCTCCTTCTGACAAACTTCGCACTTGCCGTATGTCCCGTCCTTTACCTTTACAAGGGCATCATCGACCTGCCTCATTATCTCCTGTTCTGCCCCGTGAAGATCCAGGTTCATGTCTTTATCAAAGGCATCTGTCCCTAAATCAGCCATATGAAAAGTGTGGCTGGATAAGTCTCCGGAACTATCTTTCCGGGAATTAAAGTCTAAGTGCTTTATATCCCCTTTCAATTTTTCCCTCTCTTTAAGTAAAAGTTTCTTAAATTTTTCACGCATTGGTTTCTTCATCCTTCGACTCCTTTCTTAATACTTCTACACATCGATGGCAGAGAAACGGATGGATAGTAGATGCGCCGACAGACGCGCTATAATTCCAGCACCTCTGACATTTCCCACCCTCTGCCTTCATAACAGAAATACAAATCTCTTCCTTACCTTTCCCAAGCTCCAGCTGCACTTCCGAAACAATAAAAAATGAGGCAAGGTCCTCTTCGTATACTTTAAGAAGAGAAAAAAGAGATGAATCGGATATAGATAAAACTAATTTAGCCTCTAAGGAGCTGCGGACGATGCGGGCCTCTCTCTTTTCTTCAATGGCCTTCATTGCTTTCTCTCTTGTCTTAAGGATACCTGCCCATTTTTCTTCAAGTTCCTTTTGATAAAACCTTTTATTAATCTCAGGCCAGTTTGAAAGATGCACACTCTTATCTGTCTTCACTGACATTAACTGCCAGGCCTCCTCACATGTAAAAGAAATGATCGGGGCCAGGACCCTTATAAGAACAGAAAAGAGCTCACTTAAAGCTGTCTGCGCTGACCTGCGCGGCAAGCCCTTAGCTTTGGTTGTATAGAGCCTGTCTTTTAAGACATCGAAATAAAAAGAGCTTAAGTCAACACTGCAAAAATTGTGTACCTCTTGTATCACGCGGTAAAAATTATATTGTTCATAGGCGCGGGTTATTGATTCTATTTTTTTAGCCAAACGGCTCAAAATCCATCGGTCAATCTCAAGCATATCTTCGTAAGGAACAATGTCTTTCTCATTGGAGAAGTCACATAAATTCCCAAGCATATACCTAATGGTATTGCGAATCCTGCGGTACATCTCGACAGTCCTGTCTAAAATCTCCTGAGACAGACGTATATCTTCCTGATAATTACTTCCGGCAACCCACAGTCTCAGTATATCTGCCCCGTGCTTGGACCAAATATCCATAGGGCTTATGACATTCCCCAGAGACTTCGACATCTTTTTCCCTTGACCGTCAACTACAAAACCATGGGTCAGGACATGAGAATACGGCGCACCGCCTCCGTTCCCCACAGCGGTAAGTAAACTGCTCTGAAACCACCCGCGGTGCTGATCACTTCCTTCAAGGTAGAGGTCAGCCGGATAAGAAAGCGTGGAATTATTTTTAAGAACAGCAGTATGGCTTACCCCGGAATCAAACCACACGTCCAGTATATCAGTCCCGCGGATAAATTCTTTAGAACCGCAGTCCGGGCAGGAAAAACCTTCAGGGATAAATTTATCAATACCGGCGCTAAACCAAATATCTACGCCATTTTTCCTGACATCTTCTGCCAGGAGGTCTATAACCTCTTTTTTTAAAATTGTGTTATGGCATTTCTTACAGTAGAGAACAGGTATAGGAACCCCCCACGCCCTCTGCCGGGAGATACACCAATCGGGACGTTCTCTGACCATGTTATTGATTCTATCTCTACCCCAGGATGGGATCCATTGGACGGTATCTATAGATTTAAGCGCCTCCGCCCTCACTTTATTTTCCATAGAGATAAACCACTGTTCTGTTGCCCTGAAGATAACCGGATTTTTGCAACGCCAGCAATGGGGATAACTATGTGTTATCCCGCTCTCTCTAAATAAATTTCCATTCTCTTTTAAAAACGCTATAATCTCTTTATTAGCTTTAAATACATTCCTGCCTTTAAACAAGGGAAACTTTTCAGTAAACTTACCTTCTCTATCTACAGGCGAAAATATCGGAAGATTATACTTAAGACCTATTTCATAATCTTCCTCGCCATGCCCGGGCGCAGTGTGGACGCATCCTGTGCCCTGGTCTGTCTCCACATGTTCTGCAAGGATTAAAGGACAATCTTTCTTTCTAATAGGATGGTGATAGGTAATGCCTTCTAAATTGCTACCGAGAGTCTCTCCGACGATGTTATAATCTTGAGATACTACCTCCAGCCTATCTTTCAAAAGGATTATTATCTCTCCCTCAATCTCTATAGCTGCATATTTATAAGAAGGATGGACTGCTACGGCCTCATTAGCCGGAATTGTCCAGGGCGTAGTCGTCCAGATGAGAATAGAACTTTTTTTATTTTTGAGGATTGGCCACCTTCGGCCTGCCTCATCCCCCAGATAAAATTTTACCCAGATTGAAGGGCTCTTCTTTTCTTCATATTCTACCTCTGCCTCAGCAAGGGCTGTGCAGCAGGAAATACACCAGTGGATGGGTTTAAGTCTCCTCGATACAAGCCCTTTGCCTACAAGGTCAGAAAAAAACTTAAGTATTGTCCGTTCATATTCAAAATCCATGGTAAGGTAAGGTCTCTCCCATTCTCCAAGCACACCCAATCTCTCAAATTCATCCCGCTGAATTTTAATAAATTTATCTGCATACATGCGGCATCTCTGCCTCAGTTCCATCTTCTCCATCTTATGAGGACTCCGGCCCTTCTTCTCAAGTTCCCTGGCCACCTCATGTTCAATCGGCAGGCCGTGGCAATCCCACCCGGGCACGTATGGCGCATCATAACCCTGCATAGTCTTGAATTTAACGATGATATCCTTAAGAATTTTATTGAGAGCGTGGCCTATATGAATATGCCCATTGGCATAAGGAGGGCCATCATGAAGAATAAATTTAGGCCTCCCCTTCTTTTTTTCTCTTATCTTTTGATAAAGAGATTCTCCTTCCCAAAACTTCATCCATTCAGGCTCCTTTTTCGCCAGATCTGCTTTCATGGAAAAAGGAGTTTTTGGAAGGTTCAGGGTATCTTTATAATTCATAGCTGTGTAATTACCCCTTTAATTAACTGTGTTATTATTGGCTCAGCATTAGATGCAATCTTGATAATCTCATTTATGTCAGCCGGCTTTAATGCATCAGGGTTACATTCATCAGTGATACACGAAATCCCGCAGACCTCCATACCGGCATGGACTGCTACAATAGCCTCAGGAACTGTAGACATACCAACCATATCAGCCCCTATTGTTTTTAAAAACCGGTATTCAGCTGCCGTCTCAAGATTGGGACCGGCAACTCCAACATATACGCCTTTTTTAATCTCAATCTTTTCCTTGATGGCAACGTCTTCAGCCACTTTTATTAAACGCCTGGAATACGGCTCTGACATATCCGGAAAACGCGGGCCAAGTTTATCATCATTTGGGCCGATTAAGGGGTTATCACCCATGAGATTAATATGGTCAGAGATAAGAACAATATCCCCTACAGAGAACTCCGGATTCATACCACCAGCTGCATTTGAGACAATAAGCACTTCTGCTCCCAGGGCCTTCATAACCCTGACCGGGAATGTCACGTCCTTCATAGAATATCCTTCGTAGTAATGAAACCTGCCTTCCATTGCCATGACCTCTCTTCTACCGACTTTGCCAAAAACAAAATTGCCTGCATGGGTCATAACAGTGGACATGGGGAAATATGGTATCTCAGTATAGGGAAGTTCTTTCTTATCTTCTATCTCCTTTGCCAGGGCGCCCAGGCCTGTCCCAAGGATTATTCCGATCTTGGGAGCGGATGTAACCCTGGCCTTAATAAAATCTCTCGCCTCTTCTACATTTTTCTTTAGTTCTGCCATTTTCCACCTCCGGAACTAAAAATTATATCACTTCCATATCTCTCTGTCTATTAATATTTTTTCTATTACCTGCACATGTAGAAGAAAGGACAATTTGGACAATAGCGCGGGTCCTCCGAGGCAGCGAAGTCTATCTCAGGGTTTAATATCTCCGCTATTATGAATTCAAGGGCATTAATGCATATATCTAAGGCATGCTCCACGGTACCGGATTCTTTCTCCTTTGGAAAACTTACTATCTCAAGATCTTTTAGAGAATAAAGACCGCTCTTTACATAATCGTTCTTATAGGTTTTTCTGACAAGATAGAGATATAGCGGAAGCTGAAAACTCCTTATTGTATCTTTTATAGACTCCCTTGTAAGCTCCATACCCTCCATCTTTTTTATATCTTTGGGTACGAGGAGATTGCCTCCGGTTTTATAGTCTATGATAAAAATAGTTCCATCTTTTAATCTGTCTATCCTGTCAATGTAGGATATAAAGTTGGAGGTCTTAAATTCTTTTTCCAGGCATACTATTTCCTTTACGTCTCTTTCCTGTTCCCTGTCTAAAAACTTCTTGAGTCTATATTTCATTACTTCCCTGAGCAGGAATGAATCGCTCTTCATCCTCCTGGCAAAAAAATCATCAAATCTATCTGAAAATGTTTTAAAAAAATAATCCCTGAACTTTTTATCAATACGGGGAGGCTTCCCTACAAACCCCTTAAAGGTCTCCTCCAGTATTTCATGAATGAATCTACCTACGTGGAGGCCTTCGGGTTCTTCAAGAAAGCCTTCCTTCTCTTTAAGCCCCAGGACATACCGATAATAAAAACTCTGCGGGCAATGGAGATAAGTATTTATACTTGTGGGTGAGAATCTCCGCCCTTTAAGGAAATCCAATATATCCCGGCTCTTGTAAATCCTGGTCTTCTCCGGCAGGACATTAATTTGGAAATTCCCTCCCCGGACAGGGACTACACCTAAAGACCCGGCTTGTTTCTCTTTCTCCCATATAAGTTCCTCAATAAACCTGCTTCTCTCTTTATCTTCACTCGTGTTATAAACTAAAAAAACATTCCTGGCAGAAGAAATAAGCCTCCTGAACTGGTAGCGCTGGATCTCCTCCTCTTCTTTAAGCCTGTTTAACCCGAGGCTCGCCATCACCTCTCCTGGGATCAATGGCTCGTAAATCTTGAGCCGCGGAAATACTGATTCATTGGCATCAAGGATAATGACGTTCTCGAAAGACAGTGACCGTGTCTCAAACAGCCCAAGAATCTGAAGCCCCTTAAGAGGGGAACCCAAAAAAGATATAACCTGATGTTCCATCTCCTGCCGGAAAAGTCTAAAAATATCTTCACTTGAAAACACCTCGTCAGCAAATATTGCATTAGAGAAATCCTCTTTTAAACGAAATAATTTCTCTATTATCTTCAGGTTTATCGGATAGGCAAAGCCATCCTGCGGATAGGCGAAGCCATCCTGTGGATATTCGCTCAATGGGCTTTTATTTACCATGGCATCTAAAAATATTCCAAGGGCGCGCGAAAAGTCTTTGAAACTTTTAATCTTTTCCCACAGGCAAAATAAAAGATTATGGATTTCCTTTAAGTCCTCTATATCCTTAAGTCTTATAAAGAGATTCCCTGCTTCCTCTATTCTTTGGATAAGCGCTCCTATTGTTGGAGAAAAATTTTTTACAAAAGGATGAGATAGGACACTAAGATAATCTTTGGTATAATACATGATAGCTGTCTTCATGCCCTGGGCCTTTTTTGTGGACTGGGCCCTCATTATTGATTCAAATAGGTTATAAAGAGAGCTCCTTCTCAAGGGATATCCCATCGATACATTAAACCCTTTCACAAAACACGCAATCTCAGAAAGGAGCGGCACAAGTGTATCAGGGTCCGGCAGGACAATAACAGTGCTCTCAGGATTTTTTATTTTTTTAAGTATTTCCCGGACAAGACATGCCTCCCGGTGCATATCGCCTCCCGCGTAAATAGATAGCTTATACTCCGGAATCGACGGCTCAAGGGGCTGGGAGATCAGAGACGCCTTACCGATGTTATAGAAATGTTTAATAATATTGTCTTCTGTTTTGTGGAGAGAGAAAAAATTACAGAATAATATCCTGTCGAACTCATTGAGCTCTATCTCTTTAGTTATCCGGGAAACGGAGAGATACATCAACCCCCTGGAATATACCCTCCGTTCTTTTAAAACATTGTGATATGCACCTCTCAAGGATAAAATACTTTTAAGCAGGAAATTTATACTCTCAGGCACATCATACCCGATTGCTGCATTCATCTTGATATTTTTCAATGCCTTTACCTCTACATCCTCAAGGTCCAGTAATTCAATAAATTTTAAGATCTCCCTTGCCCACGGCAGAAATCTCGAAAAATTTTCATTTCCCTTAACTATCTCCGGCGCAATTTTTTTAGTTAGAGTATATATAATGTAGCATGCGTCAAATTCTGATATCCTGCCCTGAACCACGTGGGGTTCATGGTTCTGCAGGAGATATTCCACAAATTCATCTATTGAAAAGAATGCCGGAGGGAAAAAACTCTTTTTTATTTTCTTTGACAGCTCCCTTTTAAGAAAAAGGGACGGCCTTTTACCTCCAAAGACAATAGCCAGCCTGCTTAAATCTGCACCCTTGCCAACAAACTCCTTCTCAACAAGCCCGGCTATCTTATGAATAAGATTGTCGGCGGGACTATATGTTATATTTTTTTCCATACTTCTTCTACACTAAAATCGTCCAGAAATATGAGATATCCCCGGACATCTTTCCCGGGATATAAATCCTGGACAGCGCTTATATATCTACGAATCTGTTTGCGAAAACTTTCCATATCATCCCTTGAGCTCTTATAATCTACTATCTCTACAGCATCTTTTCTTACTATTAATCTATCTATCCTGTAAGTATCTCCAAAACGATTAACAACTTCCTTTTCCTGAAACACAACATCGTCTTTAAGAAAAAAGAATTGTTTCATTTTTTTATCTTCTAATAGCTTTTTTATTATAGATTCAAAAAGGGCGGGGGATTTAAAGGGAAATTTTAGAGAGGCTGCCTTCATTGCATGTTTTATTATCTCCTTAGTATTACTATGACTTAGATTGCCCACACAGGAAAGGATATAGTGGAGGACTTCGCCTTTTAATAACCTGTGTCTCTGTCTTATCTTCGATGCATCTATAAATTCGTCTAAAAGGAACGGTATCCAATCCTTATACCTTGACGGCGGTATCTTTACCACGTTAGAAGTCCGCACCGAAGGTACGGCAGACGTCTTCGGCGTCTTATCTCTAACAGGATTACCCCGCACCAGGGTAGTGCCAAGTTTACCTTCCCGCATCGGTATCAGTAAGCTTACCAAATTTTTACCCGCGCTTTTTCCCGGGATAAAAACATAAAGCTCATTTTTGGGCCTGGTGAAAGCAACATATATATTATTTAGTTCGTCTATAAAAGATTTTTTGTATTCCTCTCTGTATAAGGCATCGAGACGCTCTGAGAAACTGCCATATTTCTTTTTAAGCTTTCGCAACTCCAGTCCCTTATCTTCAGGATAGACTGTAAATGAAGAGAGCCTTATATCCAGGCCTGCAAACGGGATAATAACCACGGGAAATTCTAATCCCTTTGCCTTGTGTATGGTAAGGACCTTCACATATTTAGAATCGACAATATCTACATAGAGATCATTGCCTTCTGCTTTATCAAAAAAATCTAAAAAGAGAGGGATGCTCGCATGGACCTCTTCCTGTTCCTTTACGAGCTCTAGAAATCTCATAAAAAATCCCTGATGTCCAGGAAATCTTTCAAGCACATTAAATCTACTCAAGATGCTTATTGTAAATTCATACAGGGGGACAAACCCCGCACTCTTAAAAAAACTGTCTATAAAATTGTCCCATACGTCTGGAAATTTTTTTCTGAATTCGGAAAATAGGGACAGGGGACAGTCCCGATTTTTCTCAAAGATAAAATTCCGCACCCGGTCCCGGCTCAAGCCCGAGGCCAGGGTAAAGATATCTCCAAGGACAAATGATGCGAAAGAGAGATTGTCTATAGGTGAGTTCAAAAATTTCAAAAAAGAAATAATTTCTTTTATATATGGATGTCTCTTTATATTCAATGTCTTATCCGATTCTACAGGAATGCCTTTCCCCAGGAGCCATGCCGTAACAAGCTCTACTTCATCATTATCCCGCGTTAAGACTGCTATGTCTTCGTAAGAAAACCTCTTGCAGAGATTTTTAACAAGCG
>DAOWKF010000060.1 GCA_030640045.1 Candidatus Omnitrophota bacterium
ATCCCTTCACTATAATACCCATATCTTATCATCTCTTCCTGAAAACCTAGACCATATTTTTTTAATACCTCTTGATAACCTTCAAACATCTGCCTGCTGGGAATAAAATCCTTAGGGCCTCTTATTAATGCTATTTTTTTGTGTCCAAGTTTTATTAGATACTCAGTAGCCATGTAAGATGCCTTTATATAATCAAAGGTTACCGCAAAAGGGTAAGATATTCCATAAGCCTCAAGCAAAACTAAAGGAACATTTTTTTTTCTTATTCCTTCAATATCTTCTCTCTTTAATTCTGTTAAACGAATTAATGCTCCATCAACATTAGCTTCTTCCATTAATTTGGGTATATGATGTTTCTTTATAATTTCTTCAGTAATAAATAAAAATCGCAGGTTGCAATTATAATTTTTATCTTTAATATACTCTTTCATCCCTCTTAAAACTCCAGCAGTAGCAGGATGACCAATACCCGCCCCTTTTTCCCATATGGCTATGCCAAGATTTCTAACTTTTATAAGAGACTTTATCTTTGACTTTTTAGATACAAAGGTACCAGCTCCCCATTCCCGATATAATACTTTATTTGCTACTAACTTGCTAATAGCTCTTCTTACTGTAACTCTACTTACACCTAGACGAAATGCTAGTTCCCTTTCTGGCATTAGCCTATCACCGGGTCCGTAAAAATTATTTCTAATCAAATCTTCTATTTTGCGCTGTGCTTGATAATAGCGAGGGATAAGACTCTTTTTATCTACCTTTTTGTTTAGAACGGCTTCTTTCATGGTTTTTGGTATTACCCTCAATACCAATTAGATTAAACCACAAATGCTCCTATTTGTCAAGCCACCTCATCCCCCAATTTTTGAGCTAGGGCTAAATTTTCACAAAGGGTAAAGCACCTTACCATAGCCCTCTGGCTGTTCCTTTTAAAAATAGCGTCGGAAAAATCGCTAAAACTATTTCTATTATACTGACTTAACCAGGTAATCTATAAATTTTGGGAAGCAAAGAGGTGCCAAAAAAATTTTAAAAATACTTTTGTAGACCTATGTAGACTGTGGTCCTAAGCGATCCAAAAGGATAAGGAAATTGCTTCGGCTATGCCTCGCAATGACAGATAGAAATTTCTAGACAAAAACGTGTCAGTCCGGCCTCCATGTTCACACCCATCCATGGTATACTAATAACATGCTTATACTAAATATAGGGTATTTCCCAAAATAAAATATTATAAAGCATTCTTTTTGATACCTTTTTATAGGAGCATTCCAAGATACCCTTTTTCGAAATGTCGGTATAGAATCTTGGGGAAATGTCGGTATAGAATCTTTACATTATCATCTATCGGTAACATTTTTTTTATCAGACTTTATCTGAAGATTCAGCTCCTTCAACTGCTCAGCATAAACATCCGAAGGGCTTCCTGTCATAAGGCAGGTGGATTTCTGTGTCTTTGGAAAAGGAATGACATCACGGATACTATCAAGACCAAGGAGAAGCATAACAAGACGGTCCAGGCCTAATGCTATACCCCCATGAGGCGGAGCGCCATAAGAAAGCGCATCCAGGAGAAACCCAAACTTATTTTTTGCCTCCTCTTTTTTTATCCCCAATACCTTAAAGACCTTCTCCTGGATATCGCTGCGATGAATCCTGATGCTCCCACCTCCGGTCTCTACTCCGTTCAACACAAGATCATAGGCCAAGGCCTTTACTTCAAGAGGTGAAGTCTCAAGAAGCGGTATATCACAGGCCCTGGGAGAGGTAAACGGATGATGTAAGGACTTGAACCTGGATTCTTTTTCATCGTATTCTAAAAGCGGAAAATCAGTTATCCAGAGAAAATTAAATTTGTCTTTATCAATTAACTGCATATCTTCTCCCAGCACCTGACGCAAACGCCCCAATGAAAAGGCCGCGATATCAGGTTTATCTGCTATGAGGAGAAGGAGATCGTTATCTTTAGCTGCAAGTTTGGCAATTAACATAGATTTTTCTTCGTCGCTAAAAAATTTGGCTACTGGTGAGGAAAGAGCGCGATTCTCCTGCTTGAGCCAGACCAATCCCTTTGCCTTAAATGTAGTGACTAAATCAATAAATTCATTTATTCTCTTAAGCGAAATTTTTCCTCCGCCACTGACATTTATAGCCCTGACCGCTCCTCCTGAATCTACAACCTTTCTCAACACCTTAAACCCTGTATCTTTAAATATCTCCGTAACATCCTTTATCTCAAGACCAAACCGCGTATCCGGTTTATCCGTGCCAAAACGCAGCATTGCTTCTTCATAACTCATCCGCTTAAACGGAGTCTTAAGCTCTCTATCCAGCACATCCTTAAAAATCCTGACCATCATATCCTCTACCAATGACTCTATATCCATCTCATCAATAAAAGACATCTCTATATCTATCTGTGTATGTTCAGGCTGGCGATCAGCTCGAAGATCTTCGTCGCGGAAGCAGCGAACTAATTGAAAATAACGCTCATATCCGGCGACCATTAATATCTGTTTAAAAAGCTGCGGCGATTGCGGCAGGGCAAAAAATTTTCCGGGATACATCCGGCTCGGGACAAGATAATCCCTGGCTCCTTCCGGGGTGCTTTTGGTCAAGAAAGGTGTTTCTATCTCTGTGAAATCACGGCTGTC
>DAOWKF010000027.1 GCA_030640045.1 Candidatus Omnitrophota bacterium
ATAAAAGTAAGTTCAGGCCGGGCGCCGAATATTGCAACTCCTTTTAGAAAAATTATATCAAGGAAGATAAAAATAATAAATAGAAATGCCCAGAGACATGGGTTTGAAAACATATCTATCGGTTAATTAGAACCACTACATCCTGCATCATGGATAGATCCAGCGCCGGTTGGACTTTGATCTTTAAAAAAAATCCGAATGGTTCGCTTGTCACCTCACACACTTCTCCTACTTTAAGTCCCGAAGGGAATATACCCCCGCGGCCGGAGGTAATTACCTCATCTCCTTTTTTTACATCACTCCTTTTGGGGATATACCTTATATGAATAGCATTTTCTAAAGGCAGCCCCTCACCTACTCCCTCCAGGCCGCTCCTGATTATTTTTATCCCTATAGAAAAGTTTGAATGGGTGACGAGAGTAACCATCGCCTTATTTTGCCAGAGATATGATATTCTGCCTACCAATATATCGCTGCTTATAACCGGAAAACCTATTTTTATTCCATCTGCCATCCCTTTATCCAGGAGTAATTCCTGGCTATAGACTCCTCGTATTTCCGCCCATATAATTTTCCATGAAGGCGAGGGAAGTTTTAGATTGAGTCTGGTTCTCAGTCTCTCATTTTCTTTTAAGATCTCTCTTAGTTTTATTCTTTCTATTTTATAGAGAAAGACTATCTTTTTTAGTTTTTTGTTTTCAGTTTCCAGCCTTTCTATATCCATGACAGAGTGCCTGGAACTACGAACGGGAAAAGTAAGATATCTATTTATCTTATAGATTGGAGATAATGGTGAGATATTCCCGATTACAAAAACAAAAGAAATTAGTAAAAGAAGGAAAAAAATCTTATATGGCCTGGCAATCCTCAAAACTCACTGGTGTGGCTGGCTAACAATACTCGTTTATAAGTATCAATCTCTTCTACAATCTTCCCTGTCCCCATAACAATTGCTGTTAAAGGATCTTCGGCTACAGAGACCGGCAGGCCGGTTTCCTGAACAATTAATTTATCTATTCCGCGCAGGAGAGC
Organism: Candidatus Omnitrophota bacterium; assembly: GCA_030640045.1. GTDB lineage: Bacteria > NPL-UPA2 > BS750m-G34 > BS750m-G34 > BS750m-G34 > BS750m-G34. Next base: position 1,033 of record DAOWKF010000027.1, read on the forward strand.
GCCTCCTCCGGCGAGCACTATGCCTCTATCCACAAGATCAGCAGAAAGTTCAGGCGGTGTTCTCTCCAGGGTAAGTTTAATGGTATCGATAATAGCATGAATTGTCTCGGATAAAGAATCCCGCACCTCTTCCGAAGAGATAGTAAGTGTCTTGGGGAGACCTGCTACCAGGTCTCTTCCTTTGACCTCTATAGTCGTCTCCTCCTCCATAGGGAAAGCTGAACCGGTCTTAAGTTTTATCTCTTCAGCTGTCCTCTCACCTATCATAAGATTATAATTACGTTTTAAGTGTTCGATAATTGCCTGGTCCATTTCATCGCCTCCGACCCTGACAGTGCGGGAGGCGACAACACCATCCAAAGAAAGTACAGCTACTTCCGTAGTTCCTCCGCCAATATCTACAACCATGTTGCCGCCCGGGTCTTGAATAGGCAGGCCGGCGCCAATAGCTGCAGCCATGGGTTCTTCAACAGTAATAACCTGTCTCGCCCCGGCCTGTTCCGCTGAATCCTTGACTGCCCGTTTCTCTACTGCAGTAATACCTGACGGAATAGAGATAACAATTCTGGGCCGGACAAGTTTTTTACCCTTATGCACCTTAGTTATGAAATAACGAATCATAGATTCGGTTATTTCAAAGTCAGCAATAACCCCGTCTTTTAAAGGACGGACAGTTATGATGTATCCAGGGGTTCTGCCCAGCATTCTTTTTGCCTCTGATCCTACAGCCATAACCTCATGGGTGCCTCTCCGGACAGCTACTACAGATGGTTCACAGAGCACAATTCCCTGACCGCGGACATAGACAAGGGTATTGGCTGTGCCCAGGTCAATACCCATGTCGCTGGAAAAAAGCCCAAGCAGATAATCAAATATCATTTGCTTTTAGTCTTTTTTGACAGATCCTCGTCAACCTGCTTTAAAAATCTTACCACCGGTTCCATCTTTCCTCTGCTGCTTCTATCTAAATATTTTCCGACTACTCGCGGTGTTGGAGCATTGCCGATGTTATGACCTTCAGGCACTCCCCATCCCGGACCGGGCTTTTTGTCTCCGGGCGGAATATAAAAACCGATTACCCGGGATAAAAAATCAACAATTGGGGCGGTAAGAAATTCACCATTGCCCCTGTGAAGAGTGATATTACTATCCCTCTCCATAGCCTCGGGAGGGACACCTATTTGTCCTTCAGAAGCTGTTTGTGAAACTCCTCCGGCGAAAACCTGAGAACTTACTAACAAGAGACCTGCGGCAAGAATTGAAATAACTGCTTTACTCTTTTTCATCATTCCCTCCTCTTTTTTTACTTACGACTTAAACCTAACTATACCATACTTTATCTTTCTTTGCAAGAAAATCATGAATTATTTTTTGTGGATTATTTTGAAAAATAAATCTATCTTTTTATTAAATTCTTTATAGAGCGCTTTGCGATTTAAATTCTTTTCTATAATCCCGACAAGGGCGCTGCCGACAATTACCCCATCCGCCTTTTTAAGAATGGATTTAATCTGCGCAGCGCGGGAGACACCAAAACCAACTGCAACCGGCTTTCGCGTTAAAGACTTAATCTCTTTGAGCTTTTTATACAGGTCAGGGGGAATGGTCTTTCTCTCTCCTGTAACACCTGTAAGAGAGACATAATAGATAAATCCGCTTCCTTTCTGCATGACCTTTTTGATTCTCTCTTTTGTAGATGTAGGGGCAAGGAGGAATATATTGGCGAGGTTGAATCTCCGGGACTCTTTTATCAATTCCTCCGCCTCTTCAGGAGGAAGATCCGGCACAATAAGCCCATCCACCCCTGCGCGCGCGGCATCCCCGGCAAATTTTTTTATCCCATAGGCATAGACAGGATTATAATAGGTCATCAGGACCAGCGGGATATTAGACTTCTTTCGTATCTTTTTTACCAGGTTTAATATTTTCGGTAATGTTGTATGAGCCTTCAGGCTGCGCATTGATGAAGCCTGGATTCGCGGGCCATCAGCAGTCGGGTCTGAAAAAGGGACCCCTAATTCAACTACATCCGCTCCATGCCTGTCCATTTCAAGGACAAGTCGTTCGGTTACACTTAATGAGGGATCTCCTGCGGTAATAAATGTTATAAAAGCTTTTTTATTGTTTGCTTTAAGTAAATTAAATTTTTCTTTTATTCGATTCATAACCAGCTATAATATCAACATCCTTATCTCCCCTGCCTGACAAACACACTATTATTATCTTATTTTTAAAAAGTTTATGAGCAAATTTTTTCACCCAGGCCAGGGCGTGAGACGGTTCTAATGCCGGGATTATTCCTTCTATTTCTGAAAGCATTTTAAAGGCATTAACAGCCTCTTTATCAGTTATGGATACATACTTTGCCCTCTTGGTATTTTTATAAAAACTGTGCTCCGGCCCGACACCGGGATAATCAAGACCTGCTGAAATAGAATGGGCAATATTTATCTGGCCAAATTTGTCCTCTAAGACATAACTCTTACTTCCATGTAAGACTCCTACCCTGCCTTTACCAAGCGTTACCGCGTGTTTATGAGAATTCACTCCAAGTCCGGCAGCTTCTACGCCGATAAATTTGACTTTTGTTTTATAAAAGGGATGGAAAAGCCCTATGGAGTTACTCCCGCCGCCTATACAGGCAACTAAATAGTCAGGGAGCCTTCCTTCTGCCTGCACGATCTGTCTCTTTGTCTCTTTCCCAATAACTGACTGGAAATCCCTGACCATACGCGGATATGGTTCCGGCCCGACTACTGAACCAATGACATAGTAAGTTGTCCTCACATTTGTCACCCAATCGCGCATAGCTTCATTAATAGCGTCCTTAAGCGTGCGGCTCCCGGAAACAACACTTATGACCTTTGCCCCGAGGAGTTTCATGAGAAAGACATTCAAGGCCTGCCGCTCTATATCCTCTTCACCCATATATACCTCGCAGGGAAATCCCAGCATTGCCGCTGCTGTGGCTGTAGCTACACCATGCTGTCCTGCGCCGGTCTCCGCAATAATTCTTTTTTTCCCCATGCGTTTGGCTAACAGGACCTGGCCAAGGGTATTATTAATCTTATGGGCGCCTGTATGGGCAAGGTCTTCGCGTTTTAGATATACCCTGGTGTTGCTGCCGAGTGTTTGTGAAAACCTTTTAGCAAAATAAAGCGGAGTGGGTCTTCCAGCATAGTGGTGCAGGAGTAAATCTAATTCCTTTATAAATTTTTTATCTTTCCTTGCATCTCCATAGGCCTTAGACAGCTCTTTTAACGCAGGGATCAGCACCTCCGGCACAAAACATCCCCCGAATCCGCCAAAGTAACCTTTTTTATCTGTCATAATTTTATTCCCAATTTTTGCTTTCCCCTTCTTTTGCCCTTTGAATAAAAATCTTTATAAGCCTATAATCTTTCCTGCCGGGAAATTTTTCTACACCGCTGCTGACATCTATTGCATAAGGTTTCACTGCGGCAATTCCTTTTCGGACATTATTAATATTTAACCCGCCTGAAAGTATTAAAGGCGCGCCTATTTTTTTGGCCTTAAGGGCAAGTCCCCACTCAGACACCTTTCCTGTCCCTCCCCGCCTATCCTGCGTAAAACTATCAACAAGTATTGCGCCTGCATCCTTAAAAAACCTTGCCATTTTTATATCAATTAAATTCTGAGGCCGGATAGCCTTAATTATTTTTTTAATCGGGAGGTGTCTGCAATATCCGATATCCTCATCCCCATGAAGCTGGGCATAGTCTATCACACCATCCTCTAACAGGCCGCTTACAAAATCCTTTTTTTTATTTACAAACACACCAACCCGGCTTATAAAAGGCGGGATAGAGCGGCTTATCTTTTTTAGTCTTCTTAAACTTATTTCTCTCGGGCTGTCTGCTAAGACAAACCCCAGCGCGTCCGCGCCAAGCTCAACAGCCTTAAGCGCGTCAGAAAGTAATGTGATGCCGCAGATCTTTACTCTGCACTCAACGTGCGTCATACGCGCCCCAATAAAAAATATGCCAGGAAATGTACTATCGGAAACACTACCTTCCCTATTATACCTGTCCAGAGCAAAGCAATTATAATCAAAAATCCAAATCTTTCTAACCGCATGTATACCATAGCCTGCTTGATAGGCAATAGACTTGTCAATATCCTCGAACCATCTAACGGCGGGACAGGGATGAGATTAAATATGCCGAGTAAAAGATTAATAATAACCATATAAAACATCAACCGCCCAAAGGTTATCAGGCCCGATACTGGCGCGAATCTCAGTATCATAGCTATACAAAAAGCGAATATAATATTGGCTGCCGGTCCTGCCAGACCCACCCAGAGGAGGTCCTTTTTAGGATTATTAAGCCGGTTAAAATTTATCGGGACAGGTTTAGCCCAGCCAAAGACAGGAAGCCCGCTTAATGCCAGCAACAGCGGGAAGATAATAGTTCCTACAGGATCGATATGGGCTAAAGGACTGAGACTAAGTCTCCCTGCGTCACGGGCAGTTGTATCCCCTTTCTTAAATGCCACCCAGCCATGGGCATATTCGTGGATAGTTACTGCCAGCAGGAATACCGGAATAGCCAATATCAATTCGCGAGCTTGTGGAGCCATTTATTTAAATATTTTTGGCAGAAGCTTTTCGATCTCTGTTTTGATCTCTGGAGGAAGTATGTCTTTAAGCTCTTTTTCAAAGACACGAGTTGCCAACCGCTTGAAATCCAGCGTAACATCGGGCTTAGGTTTCACCGGGCCGGTAACCTTTATGGGGATAATCAGCCTGCCATATTGGTCTCTCATAAATTTGTCAAAAAAATCTTTATCCGTATCCGCATCCACATCCGCTTGAAACCCTTCCCTTGGAGTCCCGAGATGGGCATCCATTATAAAATTGAGTCTCTGGTCAAAACTGAAATGCCCTTTCCCAATTACTTCCAGTCTTTTAGAAATAAGATGTAAGTTATTGGTGCTGGCTTTACCTTCTCCTATGACTAGATCAGCCGTAAGAAGATCTACAGGAGTGTAATTTCCTTTAGGCAAACGCATCCCTGTCAAGAGTCCTGCTACAGAGAGTATATCTTTTCGGAGGTTCAGGGTAGTGATCTTTCCGTCCCTCATCTCAACATGCATATTCCCGGTTAATGTCCCGGTTATTTTAGAAAGGTCGCTGCCTCTGCCTTTCACCTCCAGCCGGCTGCAGACCTTACCATAGACAGTGTCTTTCATTGTGCTGGTATCCGCCAGAAACTTATCAATTGCAATATCTTTGACCTCTGCCTTGAAATTAAAATCCGGTTTCTGTCCAAGGGTCGCCGCAACAACACCTTTAAACTTCCCGTCGTATAAAGAAAAATCTATAGGCGCCAGGTCCATTATATTATTTTTATACCTGATTTCTGAAGATAAATCCTGAAAGGCTATTTTATTGAAACTGCCTTGTGAAAGTGAAAAGTTTCCTTTTATTTCCGCATTATTAAAGTTACCGCTTAAGACCTCCTTGAGGACTGAAGATGACGTAAGGTTTAATCTCCCATTCATCTTGCAAACCGCATTGGGGGCAAATCCTTTAAACTCGGCCTCTTTTAAATTTAGCACCCCTTTGAGATTATCTGCTGAGTATTTCTCAAGCGGTCCGGTTAATGTCCCTTCGAACCCAAGGCTTCCTGACATATCCTGCCCGGCGCCAAAGCGCACAAAATCCTTTAAGGAACCGAGATCCAGTTTTTCCACAGAAAGCTTTGCCCGGACCACAGGCGCTTCGAAATTAGAGAAACTGCCCTCTAAAGAAATAGATACCGTCTCAATATCAAATTTTAACTTTTCTATGTTTATTGCCTGCTCTTCTATTGTAATCTTCTTAATCAGGGAAATCGCGACGGGCCTTAAAAAGAGGCTTTTCCCGTTAACCGGATTTATTGCGAGCCTGCCCTTGAGTTTTATCTTTACAGGCCTGTTTAAAGCCAAAGGCGCAGCAAAAAACTCAATATCGCTAAATTCTATATCATTAATCGTTTCAGACAAAAGTGTTGGGGATTTTACCTTTATCCTGCCGTTCCTTATAACGAGCCCTGAAACAGAAATAGACTGCACAGGTTTTTTAGCGGAGACAACTTTAGTTTGTTTTTTTGCCGGAGGAGGCCTGGCGGCTATGGGCCGGGATGCATTAACTTCTATAGGCATGGTTTTTTTAATTCTTTTTTCTTCTAATATAACAACCGGCTCATCTATTAAAATATTCCCTATCTCAATCTTACGTTGAAAAAGAGGAAAAAATTTTATAGAGGCCTCCAGCGCTTCTGCCTTTACATCAAAGAGATATCCGGTCTTTGCAAGGGACACTATTTTTACTCCATTCCCCTTAGCTTTTAGTAGAGGGAAAAAAGAAAGACGAAATGAATCGATTCGGACATCATATTGGTATTTTTCACGGATAGTCTCTCTCACCCTATTCTTAATTTTATCACTGCTTATGATCCTGGGGCCTATGAAGGCAATAGCAAGGATAAGAACGATAAAAAACAGGACAAGGACTAAAAAAATCTTTTTAAACATTTAGAAGGTTTTGTCTCACTTTCCCTAATGTCTTAAATACGATCTGCGGGGTATCAATGACCCTTTCCTTATATATCTTAATCAGCCTGTCGACCTTGGCTAAATTCTCAGGGACCCGCACAGCAAACTGTTTAGCGTAATCTTCTTCGAGATAGTCTTTATTGAGTGTTTCTTTAAACAATTTTTTGAGGTCTTGATATTTCGGAATAAAACCCGTTGGTGTTTTAATAGCATCTACTTCTCCGTGCACCCTGAGCTCCATCCATTTAAGCCAGATGCGTTTATCATTCTTATGATTCAGGAATTCTCCGTCTTTATCTTTCAAGAAATAATTCACAGAAAAAATTCGAGGGGGGGTATCCAGGCCCGCGGCAAAATTCAGGTTATCCTCGATATATCTTCCTATTGATATGGATAAAAAATCCAGATTTGACATGGGATTGAATACACGGACACCTTCTTTTCCTAAGATTGCGGCTGTTGTTTCAGATTCCAATGATGCCCCTTTGGTAATTATGCCATGGACCCAATCAAGGGCCTCCTCTACCGGCACCCATGTATCGGAATCTCTGCCGCCGTAAATTATTCCTTTAACTTCCACGCCTTCAGGATCATCGAGTTTCGGATCTACGTTATCCATGGTCTTAAGGGCTACTGTGAACCTGGCATTTTTATGTGAAGGGGTAATTGGGTTTCCATCCTTATCTTTCTTGCCTTGAAACCAATCCCCTGAGTAATTAATGCCTTTTGTGGGGCACTTGCCGTCTTTACCATTCCAATAGGCCTCTCCTGCTTCAGTAACCAGCACATTTGAAATTATAACTTCACAGGGGTTTTGAAGCGCCTTCCACTGCAAGTGGTCATCAGCAGCATTTATCCCGTCTATTATCCCGAACATCCCCTTTTCCACATTCACCGCGCGGATTTTTCCGTCTATTTTTCTAAGGTACGCTATATCATCACCGACTATTGTCTCGCCTTCTACCATGGCAGTGGAGGTTTTTCCGCACATAGAAGGAAATGCCCCTGTAAAATAACTTACGCGTTCCTTGCCTGGGCCATGCACACCCATAACAAACATATGTTCTGTGAGCCATCCTTCTTTTGATGCCCTGTTTATTGCCAGGCGCATTGACAATTTCTTAAGCCCGATAGTATTACCGCCGTATTGTGTATTCGCGCTGTATATCGTCTCATCCCGGAGATTAATATACACCCTTCGTTTATCAACATTTTTACTTACCTGTAACCCCATGCCTGCTTCTACCAACGCTCCTTCCGAATGCACCAATTTGAAAAATCGCCCGTTTTTCCCTGCCCTGACAAACTCTTCATATCCCCGCCTGTATAATAAATCCTCGCTGTGCGCCACATAACTGGAATCGGTAAGCTGGACGCAAAATATTGAAAATATGGAATTTTTAGGCCCCAGACAGAAAAAATTAATATATAATTCATGCCCGGCCATTATATTTTTTAAAATGGAGTGAATTTCTTTAATACCCTCTTCTCTGTCCATCGCATTTATCTCAGGACCTAAGTTAACATCCTTTGTCAAAAGATACTTAGTCATCTTTTTATCCCGGGCCTGGTCATAATAGCCGTCAAAATGGACAGTATGACCTTCGACAGCGAGTCTGGCTTCTTCCTTATTTTTTATTGCGGAATTTCTTATATACTGAATATCTTCCGGGGAATCCGTGCAGACAAATATCTTAGCGGGATTACACAAATCCACATACTTATTAAGGAACTCATGAAAAACAGGATTCTTTATCCTTGCAAGTTTTTGATCCATTTTTCTATGCGGTTTAGGCCCTCTTTAATATTTTCCATGGATGTGGCGTAGGAGAGCCTCATAAAATTATCATCACCGAATGCAATCCCGGGGACAACTGCAACTTTTGCTTCAGTTAAAAGAGTATCTGCTAATTTAAGTGAATTAGATTGCTTCGCCCCTCCCTCCTTCGCCAAGGCTTCGGAGGACAAGTCGGGGCTCGCAATGACGTCTCTAATATTGACGAAACAATAAAACGCGCCATGTGGTTTTACTACACTTAAACCCTTTATGGAGTTTATCTTATCAACCATGTAGTCCCTTCTTTTCTTAAACTCCACTACCATATTCCTTGTCTCTTCCTGAGGCCCCTGAAGCGCCTCAACTGCGCCAAGCTGTGAGAAGGATACCGGGTTAGAAGTCGTGTGGCTCTGTAGATTACTTATTGCCCGGATAATATCTTTTGGCCCTGCTGCATACCCTATACGCCAGCCGGTCATAGAATGGGATTTGGATACCCCGTTTATAACGATGGTTAATTTTTTTATCTTTTCTCCGAATGAAGCAATACTTACATGTCTCATCCCATCATAGATAATCTTTTCATAAATCTCGTCAGAGATGCAATATATGCCCGCGTCTGATATAACCTCGCTTAATTCCTTTAGCTCTTTTTCATCGTAGACCATACCCGTAGGATTAGAAGGAGAATTTAGGAAAAAAAGTTTTGTCCGGGGAGTTACCGCTTTTTTTAAATCATCCGGTGTAATTTTAAAATTCCGTTCCTCAATAGTTTTAATTATTATTGGAACCGCGCCGGCAATTTTTATAATCTCAGCATAACTCACCCAGTAAGGCGAAGGCAATATCACCTC
>DAOWKF010000098.1 GCA_030640045.1 Candidatus Omnitrophota bacterium
AACTGGGCCTTTCCACCCAGGGGCTGCTGGGTAACTAAAGAATAAGGCCCGATAGAACGGGCATGTATCTTTTCATCAACGAGATGCACCAATTTCATCATATAAATATAGCCGACGGTTATCTCCTGGTCAAAAGGCTCTCCGGTGCGTCCGTCGTAAACCCTGGCTGTCCCCTTTTCCGAAAGACCTGCTTTTTTAAGAAAATTTTTTATATCTTGTTCACCGCTTCCGTTAAAGACAGGTGTCACAGCCTTCATCCCTAACTGTCCCATAGCCCAGCCAAGATGGGTCTCCAGGACCTGTCCTACATTCATGCGGGAAGGTACCCCTAATGGATTCAGGAGAATCTCTAAATGCGTCCCATCTTCAAGATAGGGCATATCTTCTTCCGGAAGAATCCTCGCAATGACTCCCTTATTGCCGTGACGGCCGGCCATCTTATCACCGACTGATATACGGCGTTTAGTGGCTATATACACCTTAACAAGTTTATTAACACCGGGCGGGAGTTCATCTCCTTTTTTTAGCCTCGCTATTATCTTCTCCTGCTCTGTCTTTAGAATCTGTACCTCTTTTGTGTAATTTTCAATTACTATCCTTGTCTTTTCATTAATCGAAGCGCCATCCTCCTGCATAACTATCTCATCGATCTTATAACGCCTGATCTTTTTAAAATTTGTTTCATTGATCACGCTTCCGGCTCCCAGGACAATGTTCCCGTCGGCATCGCGAAAACTCCCGGCCAGTTTTTTACCAAGGATAACCTCTTTGATTTTCTCGCACTTTTCACTGTTTAGACTCCCGATGCGCCGCCTAAAACCGGTCTTAATATGCTCTATCTCCTTTTTCTCGGCCCGGGTCAGTTTTCCCCCTTCTCTCTCTTTACGGGAAAATACCTTTGTATCAATAACCACGCCCTCTACTCCGGGGGGGGCAACTAAAGATGCATCCCGCACGTCTCCGGCCTTTTCACCAAAGATAGCGTGCAGGAGTTTTTCTTCGGGAGAAAGTTCAGTCTCGCTTTTAGGCGTAATCTTTCCTATCAGGATACTACCCGGACCGACCTCTGCCCCTATCCTTACAATCCCGTCTTCATCCAGGTCTTTTAAAGCCTCTTCGCTAACATTCGGGATATCCGAGGTTATTTCCTCTTTCCCCAATTTTGTATCTCTTGCTTCTATAGAAAAATCTTCAATGTGAATAGAGGTAAAACGGTCATCCTTAAGGAGTTTCTCGCTGATAAGAATTGCGTCCTCAAAATTGTATCCTTCCCATGGCATGAACCCGACAAAAACATTTGCTCCGAGGGAAAGCTCTCCGTCTTTCGTCGCTGCTCCGTCAGCTATAATATCGCCTGCCTTGACCTTATCGCCCCGGGTTACAATCGGTCTCTGGTTTATACATGTCCCCTGATTCGAACGCTGAAACTTCTTTAAGATATACCGGTCTGTCTCACCGAACCCGGCTAAAGGTCCTTTCTGCTTACCTGCCTTAATAACAATCTCATCAGCGCTTACCTCTTCTACTGTGCCGCTGCGCCTGGCAAGAAGAACAACACCGGAATCACGGGCTGCATTTTTTTCCATACCGGTACCTACTATCGGCGGTTCCGGCCGAACGAGCGGGACAGCCTGCCGCTGCATATTCGAACCCATCAATGCCCGATTAGCGTCGTCGTGTTCAAGAAAAGGAATAAGCGAGGCTGATACCCCTATAAGCTGCATCGGCGAAACATCCATGTAATCTATCTCTCCCGGGCGAAGCAAAGGAAACTCGCCGCGATAACGGCAGGCTACCTGTTTATCTAAAAAATTCCCATGAGAATCTACCCTGGCATTGGCCTGGGCAATGACAAAATCATCTTCTACATCTGCGGAAAGATATTCTATCTCCTTAGTTACCCGGTCATTCTTAACCAAGCGGTAAGGTGTCTCTAAAAATCCTAATGGGTTTATCCTGGCATAGGTAGAAAGCGACGTAATCAGTCCGATATTAGGACCCTCCGGTGTCTCAATGGGACAGATTCTCCCATAGTGAGTGCTGTGAACATCCCTTACTTCAAAACCGGCCCTCTCCCGGGAAAGGCCTCCCGGGCCAAGAGCGTTAAGTCTCCTTTTATGTGTGAGCTCAGCTAATGGATTGACCTGATCCAGGAATTGGGACAACTGGCTTCTGGCAAAGAAATCCCTGACAGTCGCTGTAACTAATTTGGGATTAACAAGGTGGTGAGGCATAGCTTCATCCGGCTTTACCAGGGCCATACGATCCCGAACAGCCCTCCTCATATATGTAAATCCGATCCTGAATTGTTCCCGTACAAGTTCGCCTACTGTTCGGACTCTGCGGTTACCCAGATGGTCTATGTCGTCAATTACCCCTTCGCCGGAGCGCAGATTTAACAGGTACCGTATAGCCTCGATTAAATCTTCTCTCTCTAAAACTGTTTTCTCCAGCGGCACATCGCGCTTGAGGCGCCGGTTAATCTTATATCGCCCGACCTGAGCAAGGTCATAACGTTCGGCACTGAAAAACATATTGCCGACAAAGTCTTTAGCATTTTTAAAGATAGGCCTCTCTCCCGGCCGGAGCCTTCTGTATACATCGAGTATTGCCTCTTCAGCAGTAGTATTTCTTTCTTTCTTCAGTGTATCTAAAATTGCTCTATCAGCAGGGGGGCCTTTTATAACCTTAACCTTTTTCACATCATTTTCGGAAAGGAGATTCATTAATTCCGGTGTAAATTCAACACCCGCTTCTGCCACTACCTTCTCATCTTTACCTATCACTCTGGAGGCAAGTATATTATTTTGTAAATATTTCGGTAAATTTGAACTTTTTATCTCAACATCCTCAACCGGATAAAAAAGCGAAAGGATTTCTTCATTATCTATTCCTATTGCCTTAAGGAGGGTAGTGACCGGCATTTTTCGCCGCCTGTCAATAGAGACATAAAGGACATCGTCCGCACTAAAATCGAAATCAAGCCAGACCCCTCGATAAGGAATAATGCGGGCGCTATAGGCCTTCTTCCCTAAAGAAAGAATTTTACTTTCGAAGCAGACCCCCGGAGAACGATGTAACTGACTTACAATGCCCCTCTCAGCTCCATTGATAATGAATGTACCGGTTTCTGTCATAAAAGGAACTTCGCCGATATAGATATCTTCTTCTTCCCTCCTGATCTCTTTTGCAGCCTTCTCCCCTGGCTGATATATAATCAACCTGCATTTTATTTTTAAAATCCCGGCATATGTCATCCCCAGGCGCCGACATTCATCTATAGAATATTTACTCGGCTCTATTTCATAGGAAATATATTCCAGAGATGCCTCTCCGTCTATTGCTTTGATAGGAAAGGCGTCTCTCAGGACAGCTTCCAGCCCCTGATATTTGCGCCGCTTGGTTGTTGAATCTAATTGAAGAAAATCTTTATATGGACTTATCTGCAGGTCAATAAGATACGGCGGGGCTAACAGGCCTGGGATCCTGGTTAGGTCTAAAACTTTAGTTTTTTTGCTAGCTTCCATTAAGTTGATTCTCCCATAACTAAAAATTTAAAACGCAAAGTGTAAAACCATAGTGTAAAATTCAAAAGTTTTTAATTTTAAACTTCAGTTTTAGGTTTTTCGCTTTTAGCTTTACGCTTCATTTAAGTTCCACCTTTGCCCCTGCTGCCTCTAACTTCTTTTTCAACTCCTCAGCCTCTTCTTTAGATACCTTCTCTTTAACCGGCTTCGGGGCTGCCTCTACCAGGTCCTTTGCCTCTTTTAATCCAAGGCTGGTTGCTGCCCG
>DAOWKF010000036.1 GCA_030640045.1 Candidatus Omnitrophota bacterium
AAAATCTTCCATTCGATTTTATATTTGCAAGGAAACTTTTTTTGGAGATAATATCCATGACCTTCAGGCTCACCATGCACGCTAGAGGATTTCCCCCGAATGTAGAGGCATGATTGCCTTTACCAAGGATATTGCTATAAGGTTTACTTACTATTATTGCGCCCATTGGTATGCCGCTGGCCAGAGATTTGGCAAGGGTGATGACATCAGGCCTGATCCCTGAGCGCTCATAGGCAAAAACATACCCGGTTCTACCAAGTCCGCACTGGACTTCATCAAACACGAGAAGAATCTTTTTTTCCGAACAGAGAGCCCTGAGACTCTTAAGAAACTTCATATACCCTGGGTAGACTCCTCCCTCTCCCTGCACAGGCTCTATTAAAATCCCGCATGTTTTAGAAGAAAGCTTTGCCTTGACACTCGCTATATCGTTTAACCTGGCAAATTTAAAACCGGGGACAAGCGGGTAAAAACCTTTGTGGATCTTCTCCTGTCCGGTGGCAGATAAGGTAGCGAGCGTTCTTCCGTGAAAAGACTTCTCAAAACTAATAATCTCATTTGCCCCGTTTAAATTTTCAAGTCCGTGCTTTCTGCAAAGTTTTATAGCTGCCTCATTGGCCTCTGCGCCGCTGTTACAAAAAAAACATTTACCGCCAGGGAAGGATAACCTAACTAACTTCTCTGCTAATCTTATCTGCGACTGGTGATAATACAGGTTAGAGATATGGATTAATTTAGAAGCCTGAGCCTTTATCACTTTCACTATCTCCGGGTGGCTATAGCCAAGAGAATTTACAGAAAGACCGCTCAGTAAATCAAGATAACGCTTGCCTTCTGTATCCCAGAGATACACACCCTTGCCCCGGGTAAATGCAACCTGCCTTTCCCCGTAAGTGGGGACGACATAGAGACTATCTCTCTTTTTTATCTCTTTAAGTATCATAATTTTACGTTTTGCATTTTTAGTTTTACGTTTCTTTTATAATCTCAGTCCCTATCCCTTTATCCGTAAAGACCTCAAGTAAAAGCGCATGTTTTATGCGGCCGTCAATAATATGGACCTTGGGCACACCGCCCTCTAAAGCTGTTTCTCCTGCCCGGACTTTAGGGATCATCCCCTTTCCAATAACTCCGTCTCTTATAAATTCTTCGATATCACCTTTCTTAAAGGTAGGGATAAGGGTAAAGGGATCCTCCGGGTTTCGCATTATCCCGGAGACATCTGTCATAAAAATTATCTTTTCAGCAGGGATACTGGAGGCTATCTCTCCGGCAAAGTGATCGGCATTGATGTTTAGAAGCTGACCTTTATCCCGCGCAAGAGGAGCCAGGACATATATACAATCTTCATTTTTTAAAAGATCTATCAAATCCCGACTTACCTCTATTACCTCTCCTACAAAACCGAGCTCTTTCTTAATCTGCCCTGCCTTAATAAAATCAGCCTCTTTATCTGTTAGTCCCTTGGCATGAGCCCCCTTACTTTGTATCATCTCCAATATATCTTTATTGACTTTATTAATCAACACATTTTCTACTATATCAAGTGTCTCTTTATCTGTCACGCGCAGTCCATCGATAAAATCAGCTTTTTTTCTGGCTCCGATAAGTGCCTGATTGATAAAAGGGCCTCCCCCATGGATAACTACTACCTTTATGCCTGCAAAATGCAAAAAAATAATATCCTCTATAGTAGTGGACTTCAGGTCATTATTTAGCGCGCTCCCGCCGTATTTGATGACCACAACCTTTCCCCGGAATCGTCGGATATAAGGGAGGGCCTCGATCAGAACATCTGCCTTTTTAATAAACTCTTTCATCCTTTTTTAATTCTACATCAGAATTATTCTAAAGACAAGAAAAAACCAATATAGCTGAATCTAATCTTAGGCGAAGCCATGCAAAGCTAACCGCCCAAACTAACTATCTATCTTGAGTGCAGATTGGCAGAAATAAAGTGGGATGAACTTAAGTTTTTGGTCTAGAAGCTGGCTATAGGGCCTGGATGAAAAAACGTATCCTTCTTGACAATGGGGGTAGCTTTGGAGAAATAAATGTAAACTTCTTAAACGTCCTGAAGAACCGCTTTTAACTTCAACAGGAATTATGCGGCCTTGTTTAACAGCCAAAAAATCAACTTCAGCTGAACTGTTTTTTTTCTGCCGGGACCAATAATATAATGATTCCTGAGCAATCATTAATTCCTGAGCAATAAATTGTTCAGCCATAGCGCCGTCATATATTGACATAAGATCTGCTTTTTGATATTCAAGATCAACAGGCATACCACACAAATGCTGCATAATACCAATATCAACCATACTTGCCTTAAATATTTTTGTCGAAGTCGTAGCACCTAATGGAAGACCATCAGCCTGGCATGAAGGTATTTTATTAATTACTCCTATCCGGCAAAGAATATCAAACGCTTTATGGATAGTCGGGATAGAAAATTCTTGCGAAAGGTGAGAATATTTTATCTGCCTGCCTACGAACCGCGCAGTATTTGTAAAAACTTGTTCCATGCACCTGGGTTCAGATTTCGGAGAGTATTTAGCAAAATCTTCTTTATAACTCATACATATTTCTTTATGGACCTCAAAACTTTCTCTGATTGAATTGGTCTCAACATATGCTTTAACTGCTTCAGGCAGACCACCTATAAAAAAATATTGTTTTAACTGTTCAAAAATTTTGTTATGAATCAAATTACTGGCATCCTGGGGCGGTCCATCAATGAATTCTGATAATTTATAATTATTGATAGCAAGCAGATATTCAGAAAATGAAAGAGGAAACATTTTTAAAAATTGTACTCTTCCAACCGGAAAGGAAATGTCACTAAAAATAAATTCTAATAAGGAACCGGCCGCGATAACATGAAGCTCAGGCATATCTTCATAAAAATACCTGAGTGCCATAATTGCTTTAGGACAACGTTGGATTTCATCGAAAAACAACAATGTCTCTCCTGTGTTGATTTTTTTTCCTGATAAGAGTTCTAATTCATTTTTCATACGAACAGGATCAAGGGAACCGTCAAATATTTTGTGCCATTCTGGATTTTTCTCTAGATCAACATGCAAAACACCGCAAGAAAAATGCTTTTCTCCGAATTTTGTGACTGTGTGTGTTTTGCCCACTTGTCTTGCCCCGCGCAAAATTAATGGTTTGCGCCTTGTACTATTTTTCCAAGCTATTAATTTATCTTCAATATACCTTTTCATTGTTCTCCTATGTCTATGTTTAACCACCCTATATTAATAGGGTGGTATAAGTTAAGGAATACTTAATAAATACGGGGTTATATCTTAATGTATAAATATTGCCATAAAACATCGATTTTGTCAATAACTTTTACTTAAAATGGAGCGCGTGACTTTTGTGAGGTGATCAGGAGATCTATTTACATTCTACGTCCGATACTCGGCATTAATACGTACATATTCCGGGGTTAAATCGCATCCCCATGCCTTTGCCCGGGCATTTCCTCTGCCAAGGTCAATGACAAAAGAAACCTTTTTATTACCCATCTTTCCGGATAAAAATTTAGGATTAAAATTTACCTTCTTTCCCAAGCGGAATACATTTACCCCCTGTATCCATATCTTTACTTTTTTCTCACCGATATTTCCCCTCATACCTATAGACGCAAGGATCCTTCCCCAATTAGGATCCTTACCAAAAACCATCGCCTTTATTAAATTAGACGCTGTGACCCCTTTACTCATCTCCCTGGCCTCTTTTAGTGTCCCGGCATTTATAACTCGCACCTCGATAAGCCGCGTAGCGCCCTCGCCATCCAGGACAATCTGCCGGGCAAGGTCTGTCAGAAGTTCTTCCAATGCCTCTGCAAATAAAAAATAGTCTTTATTCTTTTCGGAGATTAGAGGATTTTGCGCCCGGCCATTTGCCATGATAAAGAGAGAGTCATTTGTGCTCATGTCGCCATCTATAGTTATCTGATTAAATGAATCCTCTGCCTTTTCCTTTAAGGCAATTTTTAAAAGAGGAGAACTAATATTGCAGTCAGTTGTAACAAAAGAAAGCAGTGTTGCCATTCGCGGAGCAATCATCCCGCTGCCTTTAGCCATCCCGCCAAGGGTTACTTTCCTTCCTTTAATCTTTATAGTAACCCCCGCTGCCTTAGGCCGTGTGTCAGTAGTGAGTATCGCCATACTTGCCTTTTTCCCGCCATTGGGGCTTAAGCCCACGGCTAAATCCGGCAAGGCATTCTCAATCTTTTCTATAGGCAATCTCTCTCCAATAACTCCTGTTGAGGCAATTAGCACATCTCTTTCACTTATGCCTAATTCTTTAGCTGCCTTCCGGCACATCCTTCTTGCATAAGTTTCTCCTTTCTTACCGGTGCAGGCATTGGCACAGCCGCTATTTATAACTATTGCCTGGGCATATCCATCTTTTAAGTGCGTCTGGCTGAGGAGGACAGGCGCCGCCTTAATACTATTGCAGGTAAAGACGCCTACTGCATGAGAGAGAAAAGGAGAGCTTATAAGGGCAAGGTCTAATCCTTTTTCTTTTATACCCGCGCGGATTCCAGAGGCCAGAAAACCCTTGGGAGAAGTAACACCAATCATGGGAGGACTGGTAGATCAAGGAGTCCGGTTGTCTCCGGAAACCCAAGCATGAGATTCATGTTCTGGACAGCCTGACCGGAAGCGCCTTTACCCAGATTATCAATTGCCGAAACCACAATCACATGTTTTGTTTTTTCCGAAAGTGCAATCCCCAGATCACAAATGTTTGTCCCCCTGACGTACTTTGTCTCCGGGAGTTCTCCCTGCGGAAGTACGTGGACAAACTGTTCTCCATTATAAAAGTTAAGAAAAACCTCCCTCAGTTTCTCTATCTTAACAGCTTCTTTTAATTCAAGATAGACCGTTGCAAGTATACCCCTGTTCATGGGGATAAGATGCGGAGAAAATAATATAGAGACATTTCCCTTGAGGAGATTAGATAAAACCTCTTCCATTTCAGGCTGATGCCGGTGCAAACCAATATTATACGCCTTTACGCTTTCGTGGCACTCTGCATGGATGATTTTAAGGCTCTCTGTTCTGCCTGCGCCTGATACCCCGGTCTTTGCGTCAGCTATTATAGCTCCATTGACAAGACCTGCTTTAAGAAGCGGGAATGCAGCCAGGGTGACGGCAGTAGGATAACAACCCGGATTTGCAACCAGGTTACTTCCCTTAATCTCCTCCCTGTAAATCTCACTGAGGCCATAGACAGTTTCTTTTAAAAATTCCTGAGCTGTATGTTTTACTCCATACCACTTCTCGTAGGTGTCTCTGTCCTTGAATCTAAAATCAGCCGATAGATCAATGACCTTAAGTCCTTTTTTCATTAAATGAGGGACTACCCCTAAAGAGACCTTGTGGGGAAGCGCCAGAAATACTACTTCGCAAAGACCCGCAAGCTTCTCTATATCGAGATTTTCACACGGAAGAGAAATCTTCCCCCGAAACTGCGGGAAAATATTTTCTATTCTTTCCACTTTCTCTATCTTGGCTGCTATGTAGGTTATCTCGACGCGGGGATGCCCCAGGAGGAGCCGGATGAGCTCTTCTCCTGCATAACCGGTAGCGCCGATAATCCCCGCCTTAATTTTTTTAGACATTTTTATTCCCTCTATAGTTTTAATTCTACATCACAATTATTCTAAAAACAAGCTAAATTGGCCTTCCCCGAGGAATTCAAAGAATTCCCGGGACTCAGTCCTTGAGATTGCCTGCCCAAATA
>DAOWKF010000134.1 GCA_030640045.1 Candidatus Omnitrophota bacterium
CAATGGCTTTATCTTTAATGCGCATGCGGAAACGGCCGTCCTGGGGAAGACGCCTTTCGGCGATATCGAGCTGGGATAAAATCTTTAAGCGTGATACAAGTGCCCCCTGTAAATTCTTGGGCGGTGAAGCCACCTCGTAAAGCACTCCGTCAATGCGGTAGCGTATGCGAAGCTCCTTTTCATACGGTTCTAAATGGATATCACTGGCGCGGCGGTTAATGGCCTGGGCAATAAAAGAATTAACTAATTTCACAATAGGCGCATCTTCCGCATCATGCTGAAGCTGGGAGTCACTTGCTTCCTCCTTTACATCTTCCTCAAGGGACATCTCCTTAAGGTCCTTGATGGCCTCTTCCATAACCTCTACTCCGGAGGCATAATATTTGTCTATAGCCTTCTTGATATCCTTTTCTGAGGCAAGCACCTTGTTTAACTCGCACTTTGTCTTTATTTTAATATCCTCAATCGCATAGAAATTTAATGGGTCAGCCATTGCTATGGTCAAGGTATCCATGACCTTAAAAAGCGGGATGACAGTATAATGCCGCGCTAATTTTTCCGGCACTATCTTCACAATCTTAGGGTCTATGACATAATCAGACATCTTTACACAGGGGATATTAAGTTCTTTAGCCATAAAGTCAACAAGCTTTTCTTCAGTGATAATACCCTGCTCTATTAGTATCTTTTGCAAAGGGGTGCCACTTTTACCTGCCTTTTGCGCCTTTGCAAGGGCCTCTTTAGTAATAAAACCCTTTTCTACAAGACGCGCCCCTAAATTACTACCGGGAGGACGCGGACTCATTTAAAACTCTCTATGGCCTCTTTTTCTTCGGCAAAGATGCTGAAAAAATTAGTGAGCCGTGTTAATTCAAAGACCTTTTTGACGTCATCAGTCAACCCCGCCAATTTTAATTCTCCGCCGTATTTACCCATCTCCTGCATTGTCTCTACAAACAGCCCAAGGCCGGAACTATCGATATAGGGGACATTTGCCAGATCCACAACAATTTTCTTTTTCTTTTCGTCTATCAATTTTTTGAATTTTCCCCGGATGAGGTCTGTGGAAGATATATCCACTTCTCCATCCAAAATAATTACATTAACACCGTTTTCTTCTCTCGAATTAATCTCCATAAAACCTCCTTTAAAACTTACGGCTTTTTAATTAACGCAGGCTAAAGCCTGCGACTACCGCTTCTTTGTGTACTTAACTAATCTTAATCTCGGACCATCTTTTCCTGTAGGATCATATTCCATGATATCCGTAAGTTTCTTTATAATATAAACACCCAGGCCTCCCGGCTTAACATTATCTATCTCCCTTGATCGAATCTGCGATGGACGGACCTTCATGCCGCAATCCTCTATGAGCATTTCAAATCTATCGTCATATAGAAAAAAATTTAAAATAATCGGCTTGCTGTAATCATATTGGTAACTGTGCTTGATAACATTTGTGCAGGCCTCATCTATAACGAGCCTGAGGTCTTTGGCCTCATCCTCTGTAAATCCGCATATCATTGCTATATCATATGTAGCATTCCGGATAAGTCTGAGATACCGGGGATGACTCCTGACCTCTAGTTTAATTAAATTATGTCCGTTTTTCATGTTTCAATAAAAGTCCCTATACGGCGATATTTTTCATAACGTAATTTTACGCGGGTCTCGTGATCTAATCCCCTCAATTCATGGAGCCCCTTAATCAAATATTCTTTTATCTTTAGAGCTGTCTCATTTACCTGACGGTGGGCGCCGCCTAATGGTTCGGGGATAATCTCATCAATAATCCCTGTCTTCAATAAATCTTTGCTGGTTAAAGCAAGGGCACTGGCTGCATCTTTTGCCTTAGCCCTGTCTCTCCACAGGATAGCTGCGCATGCCTCCGGCGGACAGACAGAATAGATAGAATATTCCAGCATATAAACCCTGTCGCCGACCCCGATGCCTAATGCGCCTCCGCTTCCGCCTTCCCCGATGACAACAACTATTACAGGCACTTTTAACTCGCTCATCGCCTTAAGATTATGGGCAATAGCTTCAGCCTGTCCACGTTCTTCTGCTCCTACGCCCGGATAGGCTGCCGGGGTGTCCAGAAAAGAGATAACGGGTTTATTGAACTTCTCTGCGAGTTTCATCAGGCGTAAAGCCTTCCGATAACCTTCGGGATGAGCCATGCCAAAATTCCGTTGGATATTCTCCCTGGTGTCTCTGCCTTTCTGGTGTCCCAGGATTACTACTCCCTCGCCATTAAATTTGGCAAGTCCTCCTATAATGGCCGGATCATCGGCAAATGTCCTGTCTCCGCAGAGCTCGATGAAATCCGTCATAATTAAATTGATATAATCGAGGGTATAAGGCCGTAATGGATGCCGCGCTAACTTCACCCTCTGCCAGGGGGTAAGACCGGCAAATATCTTTGTTTTGACATCACCTAATTTTTTTTCTAAATTATTAATCTCCGAGGATAGGTCCATATTTCCGGAGCTGCCCATTTCCCTGAGCTCTTTTATCTTTTCTTCTAATTCTATAATAGGTTTTTCAAAATCAAGACTATTTGCCATTTTTTTCTACTTTATGATTTCCACCGGCGTTCCAACCGGCACCAGTTTATATAACTCCTTGACATCCCCTTCCCGAAGGCGCACACAACCGTTTGTAACATATTTACCAATGTCTGCAGGATTATTACTCCCGTGGAAACCATAACCTTCTTCTGAAATACCAATCCAGCGGCTTCCCAGAATATTCTCAGGACTTCCGGGGGGGATAATAGCTCCAGGGGTATACCACGGAGGGTCCTTGAGTTTATTAACAATAGTAAAATTGCCTTCAGGGGTTAAATTATCTTTACCGGTTGCTGCCCTGTATACCTTGATGAGTTTATTATTATTTTTAAGATACACTTTATTCTTCCCTTTACTTACCTTTACACTAAACTTGCTTTTCAATATCTTAAGCCGCTGTCCGGGTTTAAGCATAGTTGTCTTCAACCCGTTTGACTCTGTTATAAGCTCTATGGTTGTATTAAATTTTTTAGCGATAGAACTAAGGCTATCTCCCTTTTCCACTCTATAGATAAAACTGTCCTCTGTTGGATAACGCGAAAAGATAAGGTGGGTATTGATACGGCTTATACCATCTTCTGCATTTTGACTCAGGTCTCCTTCTGGAAAATCTTTCCATACATTGTAGTAAAGGTCCAGTGATTTTACCCATTCCTCCTTTTTTTCGTAAAGGGCAGCTATATCCAGGATGACCCGGGCAACTTCCCGGGTCTCTGAAAAATTCGCAGCTACTTTCTCAATACTTGCTAAGGCAGCCTCTAATTCACCTTCTTTTTCATATATACGGCCAAGCCCCAGGAGAGCGTCATCTATCAGGGAACTTGCAGGAAATTTTTTTACGACATTTTCATAATAGAGCCTCGCCTTTTTTACGTCCCCTTCCCGTTCATAGCTGCGTCCTATATAAAAATTTGTCTCCTCCCCGTGAATGCTATCGCCATATTGATCCTTAAGCCTCTGCCAGTACTCCTTTGCTTCGCTATCGCGTCCAAGGAGACTTAGATTTTTACCCGCATAATATATTGCCTCGCCACACCATATTGCCTGACGATAATCTTTAAGGAGTGAGTCAAAAGCAAGATAGGAAGCATCATATCTTTTTTCTTCATAAAGTTTCTTTGCTGCATAAAACCCCCTCTCTCCCTTTGTCTTTATTCTCTGATACCAGAAAAAACCTCCTATTATGCCTGTAATAATTATTAAAATTAATACCAGACCAATTCCTTTTTTCATAGATTATTTTCCCTTCTTCCAGCACTTCATATGTCCTTCAATCTCATCAATCGTTTCCTGTAACTGCGCGATCTTCTCTGCAATCGGGTCGGGAAGATTCGTATGGTCGAGAGTAATGCCCGGATGTTTTTTCCCTTTATGGCGCGCTATGCGGCCGGGAACCCCTACCACAGTAGAATTAGAAGGGACATCTCTAATTACCACTGCGTTAGCCCCGATATTGACATTGTCTCCGACAGTGATATCTCCCAGTATCTTTGCCCCCGCTCCGACAACTACATTATTCCCTAATGTGGGATGACGTTTGCCCTTTTCCTTGCCTGTCCCGCCGAGAGTAACTCCCTGAAAAAAAGTTACGTTATCTCCTATCACGGAAGTCTCGCCAATCACCACTCCCATCCCATGGTCAATAAACAATCCCTCTCCAATCCTGGCGCCCGGATGAATCTCAATACCGGTTAAAAACCGCGCCGCCTGCGAGATAAACCTTGGCAGCGCAGGGACATTCAAACGCAAGAAAAAATTGGAAAGACGGTAGAAGAATATAGCATGGAGTCCCGAATAGGTCAAAATCACCTCAAAGGTATTACGCGCTGCCGGATCTCTTTCAAAAACAGCTTGTATTTCTCGCTTCATTATCCCCTCACCTCAAGAGTAACAACAGCCTGGCAGCCCAGGCCTTTCTTCTCCCCGACCGCGCCTAATCCCTCGGTAGTAGTAGCCTTGATATTTACCATCTCCCGGTTAATCCCGAGGACATCCGAAATTTTATCTTTCATCTCTTCTGCCCTGGGAGCTATCTTCGGCTCCTCCCCGATAAACGTAAGGTCAATGTGGTTGATAGAGGCATCTTTAGGAAGCATCCTGTTTACTCTCTTCAAAATCTCTATACTTGATATATCTTTATACTCCGGGGTTTCAGGAAAATGTTTTCCAATGTCCCCGAGGCCCGCGCCTCCAAGGATTGCGTCACTTATTGCATGGACAATCACATCAGCGTCTGAGTGCCCTTCAAGACCTAAAGGATAATCTATATCTATTCCCCCTAAAATAAGTTTCCTTCCTTTCATAAGACGATGAAAATCTACTCCATATCCTACTTTTATCATTATGAATACTTAATTTTTACTACTTAATTCTAATATCGCTTCCGCCATAGTGAGGTCCTCCGGCATAGTTATTTTTATATTCTGCGGTGTCCCAACTACAATCTTAACCGGATACCCGCACCTCTCCACCAGCCCTGCATCATCCGTCCCATAAAAATTATCCTGGGACGCCTTCTCATGCGCCTCCATAATCTGGCAGTAGTCAAAGGCCTGCGGAGTCTGGACATGCCAGACTTTATCACGGGAAATAGTCTCTCCTACACAGCCTTCTTTATCAATCTTTTTTAAAGTATCCTGGACAGGAATAGCTGCAATCGCATTTTTAAATTGCGCAGCGCATTTTATAACGTCCTTCAAGAGCCTCTGACTCAAAAAAGGACGGACACCATCGTGAATAAGGACAATATTCACTTTATTTTTTATACTCTTTAAACCTTTATAGACTGAGTCCTGTCTTTTCTCCCCGCCGGGGATAACAGCAGAAACCTTGTTAAAACCAAACCGCTTTACTACATCCTTCTTACACAAATTAATCTCCCCTGCCCTGGTCACCACTATTATCTCCTGTATCTCATCCGAACGATTCAAGGCATCAAGGGTATAACTAAGGATCGGCTTTCCTCCGATCGATAGATAAGGTTTAGAAACTGCCTCGCCCATCCTTTTACCTGCCCCGGCTGCCGGCACAATAGCTGTTACTTTCACCTATTCCTGCGCCGGCCATCTATGGCCTGGTCTGTTGCTCGGACAAAATGCCATATCATTTTCAGGATCAATTCGATAATAGGCACCTGTTGCAGGACAGACAAGCTCTTCAGAGAGATACCCCTTACTTACCAATCCCTTTATAGTGCGGTCGTTATAGTCCACACCTTCTTTCGCTTCATATAGACGGATGGCTATTATTATACTCAGCAGGTTAGCCTTGCATTCCTGTTTGTCCCGCGCCTCTTTTACCACCTCAAGCTGCGGCCATATAGTGAGTATTATTGACCCGAGCATAATGAGAAGAAGCCAGAGTTCAATAACTGTTAGGCTCAATCTCTTTTTCATTATCTCTCTATAATCGTCTCTTCTACCTTAACCCCGAAATGGCGGCCGCCTTCTTCAAGATATGCCATTACCTCATCACCCTTCTTGAGGTTTGTTACAGATACTGACTTCCCGTCAGGAGTAGTAAGTGTAACGGTCTCGGCATTCTGGAGAACAAGGGACAGGTCTTTTCCGTCAACCTCTGCCGTAACCAGAAACATCGGCCTTTTCTCTATCTTGACCCGTCCGATAAATGCAGTTTCAGTCTGCCCATCATGGCCGACAATTAGAACCTCATCCCCGGCTCTTAATTCTGAAAGATACCTGGTCCCGCCGCCTGGCACAAGGACATATGCGTGGAGACTTCCTGCATTGACCCGGAACGGCCTTGACTCTACATATGGATTTTCAGCTACCTCAGCGTGCACCAGGAAAAAACCTCCGCCTGTGTTACCGATAAGCATCCCTTGCCCCGGTCTCATCATAGTGCAGGTATCAATGCATGCCCTATCTCCGAGTCCAAGAACCTTGGTCCCTTTAATCTTTGCCTTAACAAGTGAAAGCCGGTGAGAAAAATCCTGCACAAGTTTAATTCCTTTACAAAGCAGGTCTTTATCCTTTATATTAAAAAGCACTCCGTCTACGCCCTTTTCCAGGACCCCGGTCATGACCTTTGCCTCTTCCCCTGATGTGACCTCTACTACTAAATTACCGCGCCGGGCAATCAAATTTTCTAACGGGATAATAGTCCAGTCCTTCATGCGGAGGATAACTATCGTGTCTTCAGGGATCCCGGCGGCCTTGACCTCATCAGCTTTAGATTTTATCTCTACGACTTCCGCATCTTTCCCGAGGACAATGTCTCCGTCTTCACTGACAGTCTTTACCCCTGCAATCTTTTTTGCCTTGATGCTATCACCTTTTACAACAAACAAAGCCTCAGCGCCGCTGTCAATAGCTGCCCTGGCCAGCGCTTCATCCCATGGAATAAGATTTACCCAGATCTTCTTCATTGTCATTGCGTGCGAAGAAATTTTAATGCTTCTTTAGTTGAACAATTTTTATGGACTATCTTACCAATGGCAGTGACTACCTTCGCAGGTGATTTATGTTGGAATGTATTTCGGCCGATCGAGACCCCCTTAGCTCCGGCCTTAAGCGCTCCCTCAACCATCTTAAAAAGGGCATCATCTGTCTCTACCTTTTCACCTCCTGCAATAACTACAGGGACAGGGCAGCCTTCGGTTACCTCTTTAAATGAGACAACACTCCCTGTGTAATTCACCTTGACCAGGTCTGCGCCGAGTTCAGCGCCAACCCTGGCTGCATGTTTGATATATTTAACGTCATATTCACTCTTGACTTTTTTCCCGCGCATATACATCATAGCTATAAGCGGCATTCCCCATTGCTGACATTCCCTGCTTACTTTTCCCAGATGCCTTAACATCTCTCCTTCTGTCTCTGCGCCAAGATTTATGTGGACTGAAACAGCATCTGCTCCTAATTTTATCGCCTCTTCTACCTCACAGACAGCAACCTTCGCATTGGGATCAGGCCCGATAGTTGTGCTTGCCGAGAGATGTATGATGAGCCCTACATCCTTACCGGCGCAGCGATGCCCTGCCCGCACAATACCTTTATGCACAACAATGGCATTAGCGCCGCCATTGACCATCCTGTCAATAGTGACCTTCATGTCAATTAGGCCAGCAATAGGACCCATTGTAATCCCATGGTCCATCGGGACAATAACAGTCCTTCCGGAATTTCTATCTATAATCCGCTCTAATCTAATACCTTTCCCTATCATCTCCTGTCCCTCCTTTGAAAATGATTATAAAAAATATATCCCCCTAAGTCAAGCAAAATTGGCCTTTGGCCAATAGCTTAAGTCCACTTTATATAAGTTCCTATATAATCAAGCAAAATTGGCCTTCGAATTTTAAAATTTCTTAACTTTAAATCCCAGGGATAGGAATTTGTCTATAAGATTTTTTGATGACCCGAACGTCAGCGTAAGCGTAGTATTGAAAAATTCCCTGCGGATGGGATATTCCTTGCGGAGGCGATCGAAATAATGGCCGCGCGCTTCTCCTCTAAGGTTTAACATCTTTCTAATAGACTTGTCATCTCTCTCTATGTCATAGAGCTTACGGATAGTACGCAAAAGAATTTCTTCATCTTTAGGCGAAGCCATCCTGTGGGTACCCCTGGCCTCTATTTTTAGCTCTCTAACAGGGGCCTCTGGCATAACCGATCCCATGCTCCAGCCTGGTTTTAATTTAAAAAACTCTGCGCAGGCATTATATATCATACGCGTTCCATTAACCTTTCCGTCAAAAGAATAGCCGGCAATATGGGGCGTTGCTATGCTTACCTCTCTAAGCAGGTCATTATCTATCCCAGGCTCATTTTCCCAGACATCTATTACAGAGGCTAAAAGATTCCTTTTCTTTATAGCCTCGTAAAGGGCCTTTGTTTCTACAACCCCTCCCCTGGATGTATTAATAAGAATAGCGCCTTTTTTGAGTTGGGATAAAAATTTTTCATCAACCATATGAAAGGTAGCGTCCTTTCCTTTGTGGGAGAGAGGGACATGGAAGGTTATGATATCTGCCTTTATTACATCCTCTATTTTCTTAAAGCGTACCTCATGTGTCTCCCCGGCTAACGGCGGGTCGTTTTCCAGGACATCCATTCCGAGTCCCTTAGCCATCTCTACAACCCTGCTTCCTACATTACCTACGCCTATAACTGCGAGACTCTTCTGGGAAAGTTGAAAACCCATTCTATTTGCGAGACAGAGCATTGCGCACATAACGTATTCCGATACGGAATTG
>DAOWKF010000021.1 GCA_030640045.1 Candidatus Omnitrophota bacterium
AGGAGAAAAAATGAAAATTATATTATCTGTTTTGTTAATTTTGTTCTTTTCGCTGCCTGCGCAGGCAGCAAATCCAAGGGCTGAAGAACTCTACAGGAATCTTGAGATTTTTTCAAAAACAATTGCTGAAATCGATGAAAATTATACCGAGGAAGTTGATCCGCAAAAACTTATCCAGGGCGCTCTCAAGGGCATGCTCGAATCCCTGGACGACTACAGCCAGTTTTTAGATGCCGACGCCTATAAAGAGATGCAGGTTGAGACAAAAGGCCGTTTCGGAGGCCTGGGCATAGTTATAGCCAGGAGGGAAGGTATCTTGACAGTGATAGCGCCGATTGAGGGGACACCGGCATATAATGCCGGTATAAAAGCAGGTGACCGCATTGTAAAGATTGAAGGGGAGTCCACTAAAAGTTATAGTCTCTTTGATGCAGTAAAGAGATTACGCGGGGCAAGCGGGACAGCAGTAAAAATTACCGTCCTGCGTGAAGGGGAGAAAGAAGTTTTGGAATTCACAATCACACGCGCAATAATTGAAGTCCCGAGTGTAAAAGATGCGAGACTGACCAAAGATAAGATCGGTTATATCCGCCTGACGGAATTTCAGGAAAAGACCGCGTCTATATTGCGGGATGAAGTTGTGAAATTAAATGGCCAGGGCATGAAGGCGCTGGTCCTTGATTTGAGGAATAACCCCGGCGGGCTTTTGAATAGCGCAGTTAATGTATCCGAGATATTTGTGCCTGAAAAAAAGATTATTGTTTCAACACAGGGCAGGAAGAACAACCAGAACCACAAGTATCTTTCACGCGGCGGGGCAGGCACTTTTCTCTCTCTCGCTATCCTGATTAACAAGGGCAGTGCCAGCGCATCCGAGATTGTGGCCGGGGCTATCCAGGACTTGCATCGTGGAGTAGTTGTCGGCACAAAGAGTTATGGTAAGGGTTCAGTCCAGACAATTATGCCTCTTGCAGACGGCACTGCGCTTCGTCTCACTACAGCCCGTTATTATACACCTTCCGGTAAATGTATCAATGGTGACGGTATACACCCTGATGTTGTCATAGAACTATCGCGCGAGATAGAAAAGCGACTGATAGAGCTGCGTATAGAAGGAAAGAAGAATGAAGAGGGATTTCCTGTGTGGTGGGATGAGGATATCCAGGTCCAACAGGCGATTAATATCCTGAAGGCGAATTTAATCCTGACGGATAAATGAAGGAAGCGAAAAAAAGTGATATAATATTAGGTATAGAGACGTCATGTGATGAGACAGCTGTTGCGCTTGTAAGAGACGGTAAAGAGATTCTCTCTCAAATTATCTATTCGCAGGTTAAGCTTCACAAGAAATTCGGCGGGGTAGTGCCGGAGATTGCAAGCCGCAGCCACCTTGAAGTTTTACCTTCACTCCTTCGAGAGCTTCAGGTTAAGACGGGGATATCGATTAACGAGATCAGCGCTGTAGCAGTAACAACAGGACCGGGCCTTGTCGGAAGCTTGCTTGTAGGAGTAAATTTCGCCAAGGCGATAAGTTACGCCTTAAAAAAACCACTCCTTGCAATAAATCATATTAATGCCCATATCTACGCAAATTTTTTAGAGAGGCCGGAACTGGTAAAAAAAGGCCCTCATATAGCGCTTGTAGTATCAGGCGGACACACACTTCTTTTTTTCGTCGCCGATTCTAAGCAATATGAGTTTTTAGGGGGGACACTTGACGATGCCTGCGGCGAGGCCTTTGACAAGGTAGCCCTGACATTGGGTTTGACCTATCCGGGAGGCCCTGCTATAGAAAAGGTAGCAAAATCCGGGAATCCAACAAAGATTCACTTCCCCAGGGTCTTATTAGGGGCACATTCTCTTGACTTCAGTTTTAGCGGATTAAAGACAGCTGTAATAAGGGTATGGAGAGATAAAAGAAAAAAAATAAGACGCGCTGATGTAGCAAGTTCTTTTCAGGAGGCAGTTGTGGATACGCTTTTTCAAAAGACCTTACGCGCTGTCCAGTTTAAAAAAGCGCGTTCGATTTTGGTTTCAGGCGGTGTCGCAGCTAATGAGAGACTGCGCCAATATTTTAAAAGTGCGGCGAGAAAACATGGCCTTTCTTTTTCTTCGCCGGCGAAACTTCTTTGTCTTGACAATGCAGCTATGGTCGCGGGTATTGGGTATTATCACTACCGTCGTAAAAAGTTTGCGCCGCTCTCGATAGATGTTAAACCGAATTTATGGTATGGAAAGAACCAGGCTTAAGAAAATATTAAAAGACGTCCAGGGCAACAGGATTAGTGTATCTAAGGCGCTGGATGAACTTAAACATTTTCCTTACGAAGATATCGGCTGCGCCAGG
>DAOWKF010000120.1 GCA_030640045.1 Candidatus Omnitrophota bacterium
GAAAATTAAGGCAGTTTCAGGAATTAGGCCATAAAGTTATTGTTATAATAGGAGATTTTACAGGCCGAATAGGCGACCCGAGCGGCCGGAATGAAATAAGAAAGCAATTGTCCGCGGAAGAGGTTAAGAAAAATGCCGCTACTTATGTGAGCCAGCTTTCCAGGATACTTGACCTGTCCATTACCGAAGTCGTATACAACAGTTCCTGGTGTGATAAGATGAATTTTAGTGATGTCCTCGGACTTACCTCGAAGTTTTCAGTTGCGAGAATTCTTGAACGGGATGATTTCAGCAAGAGATATAAGAGCGGGAAATATATCAGTCTCCTTGAGCTTCTCTATCCTGTTATTCAGGGATATGATTCAGTTCAAGTCAAGGCCGATGTAGAGATCGGAGGAACTGACCAGAAATTTAATTTTCTTGTCGGCCGCAATCTTCAGGCCAAGCTTGGGCTTTTGCCTCAGATAATTATAACCGCGCCCTTATTAGAAGGGACGGACGGTAAAGAAAAAATGAGCAAGAGCCTGGGTAATTATATTGCCTTAGTTGATAATCCTGGAGATATGTTCGGTAAAATTATGTCTATACCCGATAATCTGATTATTAAATATTTTACACTGCTTACAGATGTCTCGCAAGATGTGATAAATAGATATAAATCTTCTATGGAGAAAGGGGAGATAAATCCGAAAGAGGTAAAGATAAGACTCGGGGAGGAGATATTAAAGCTGTATCATCCCAGGGTGAAGGCAGATAAAGTTGTTCTGGAATTTAACAGCGTTCACCGTGATAAAAGACTCCCGCAGGAGATAAGAGAAGTATCGTTTGACCAAGAAGATGAATTTGAAACTGGAAAGCCCTCCCTTGTCGCATTGCTAAGGGCGCTTAAGTTCGCAGACAGTAATAGCAAAGCGAGAAAATTGATTATACATAATGGCGTGAGTATTGATCAGAAGAAAATTACTGATCCCAACATTTCAATAGAGCTGCAAAAGGATAGGGCTACGATTGTACAAGTAGGTAGGAAAAATTTCGCGAAAGTAAAATTACGATAAAAATTTTTGACAATGTTAAGTAATATGTTATAATCAAAATTTAGGAGGAAAATAAAATAAAAGAAATAAGACTGCATGGCAGGGGCGGACAGGGAGTGGTGACAGCTGCCAATCTCCTGGCTTTTGCTGCGTTCGCTGATGGGAAATTTGCACAGGCCTTTCCTACCTTCGGTTCGGAGAGGATGGGTGCACCTGTAGCAAGTTTTGTGCGGATCGACAAAGAGAAGATAAGACTCCGCAGTCAAATATACGAACCTGATATAGTCATCGTCCAGGACTCCACTCTCTTTGGTGCCATTGATCCGTTAAATGGATTAAAAAAGGGCGGACTTATTATTGTAAACACCAAAAAAGAGCCGGAGGAACTTGGCATAGATAGAAAGTTTTCTGTCAGAACCATTCCGGCTACTTCTATTGCCATGGAGATATTTAAGAGACCTATCCCGAATACAGTTATTCTCGGCGCATTTGCAGGCATAACCGGTGAGATATCTATGGGGGCGGTGAAAGAGGCAATTCAGAAACGTTTCGAAGCCCGTATTGCTAAATTAAATATTGAAGCAGCAGAGCGTGCCTATAAAATGGTGAAAGGATGAAGGCTACTAAAGTTTTGGTAGGCAGGCCCGGCACAACTGTGGCCAATAAGACCGGTTCCTGGAGGACATTTTATCCTGTCCTTGATAATGAGAAATGCAAGTCTTGCGGACTATGCGCCCTTTACTGCCCTGAAGGTTGTATTATTGTAGAAGAACAACCCGGTCAGAAAAAAAAGAAATATACGCCTGATCTTGATTTTTGCAAAGGGTGCAGTCTCTGTGCCGCTATCTGTCCTGCAAAGGCCATAGAGATGAAAGAAGAAGAGAAATAAATGCAAAAATTTATAGAAGGTTCAAGGGCTGTAGCGGAGTTTGTGGGGATGTGTCGTCCGGATGTAATTTCGGCCTATCCTATTACTCCTCAGACCCATATTGTAGAAGAACTTGCCCAGATAGTGGCTGACGGAGAATTAAAGAGTCAGTTTATTAACGTCGAAAGCGAATTTGCTGCTGCCTCAGTAGTGCTGGGTGCAAGTGCCACAGGCGCCAGGACATATACTGCTACGAGTTCACAAGGACTTTTGCTCATGGCAGAGGTGCTTTATAATATTGCCGGCATGAGGCTGCCTATAGTTCTCACCTGCGCTAACAGGGCAGTATCTGCGCCTATCAGCATCTGGAATGATCACCAGGATTCTATCTCAGTCAGGGATTCGGGCTGGATACAGCTCTATGCTGAAGATAATCAGGATGCAGCTGATATGCATATCCAGGCATATAAGATTGCAGAGGATAATGATATACTTTTACCTGTCATGGTCTGCATGGATGGTTTTATCCTGACACACTCTTTTGAACCGGTTGATGTGCCTTCTCCTGACGAGGTGGATGCCTTTCTTCCAAAATTTAACCCGGAGATTTATCTTACAGCTAAAAATCCTTTGAGCTTAGGGCTTATGGCTCCGCCGGATTCTTATATGGAGACGCGTTTCGCCCTTTTTAAGACTTTGGAGGAGTCAAAGGAGAAGATTGTAAAAACAGCCAGGGAATTTAAAAAGACATTTGGCAGGTCTTCCGGAGAGCTTGTTGAACATTATAAGATAGACGGGGCTGATACTGTCCTTGTATGTATGGGCTCCATTGCAGGTACGGTCAAGGTAGTAGTGGATGAACTGAGGCAGGGAGGTAAAAAAGTAGGTCTTCTTAAGATCCGCTGCCATAGACCTTTTCCCGAAGAGGAGATCAAAAAGGCTCTTTCAAAAGCCAAAAATATTGCGATTGTTGAAAAGGCTGTGTCAATGGGGCTCGGAGGAGTGCTGGCGACAGAGATAAAGGCAGTTTTGCCTGATACCAATGCGCGTGCCGGAGTCAGTAATTTTATAATCGGTCTTGGGGGGAGGGATATTACCAAAAAAGATATAGTCAATATAGTTGATAAGACTGTATCAGGCCCTGTCGAGAATGAATTTGTAAATATAAATTTGAGCCTGTTGGATGAATAAAATGACGAATTTATTCGAAAAAGGACACACTGCCTGCTCCGGCTGCGGCCAGTCCCTGGCTGCCAGGCTTGTTTTAGAGGCCACAGGTCCTGATGTCATAATAGCCACTACTACAGGATGCCTGGAGGTTTGTACTACCCGCTCTCCGCAATCTGCATGGGGAGTTCCCTGGATACATTCACTCTTTGAAAATTCATCTGCTGTAGCCACAGGTATAAAGGCTGCCCTTATCGCCTTAGGCCGCGAAAAAGAGGCCAGGGTTATTGCGCAGGGCGGCGATGGCGCTACCGCGGATATAGGGCTGGGGCTTTTGAGTGGTATGTTTGAGAGAGGGGATGACGTCCTCTATATATGCTATGACAATGAGGCATATATGAATACAGGTATTCAGCGCAGCGGTCTTACTCCATATCTGGCAAAAACCATGACCAGCCCTCCCGGCAAAGTCTCTTTGGGAAATCTAAGGCCTAAAAAAGATATAGCTGGCATTGCTATCGCTCATCACATTCCCTATGTAGCTGTTGCCTCAATCGGTTATCCTAAGTTTTTAAAGAATTGTGTCCAAAAAGCCATTTCCATCAACGGCCCTAAATATATTCAAATTTATGTTCCATGCCCTCTGGGATGGGGGTATCCTCCTGAACTCACAGTTGAGATAGCCAGGAAGGCCACGGAGACATATCTCTATCCTGTGTTTGAGGTAGAGAACGGTGTTATCACCAATGCGCTTAGACCCAAAAAAAGACCGGTGGAAGAGTGCCTTAAACTCCAGGGTCGTTTTAAGCATCTTTTCACCAAAGACGGCCCCAGAGAAGAGATAAAGGCCGTTCAGGTTATAGCGGATGAGAATTATAAAAATATAGCCAATGAAATCAAGCCGGGCTAAATACAGACTCAAACCGGAAGAACCAAGAAAAAATAAACCCCATACCAGTTCGCTACGGGGCAAACCCGGTCTGGCAGTTTATAATAGAGATACTTGGAGGGTCTTCCGCATAATGAGTGAATTTGTGGATGGCTTTGAGACACTGGCAGAGATTGGGCCGGCTGTCTCTGTATTTGGCTCGGCGCGGGCTAAACCTTCGGACAAAAATTATAAGAAAGCTGAGGAGATAGGCAGGTTACTTGCGAAAAACGGCTATAGCGTTATTACCGGGGCCGGGCCCGGAATAATGGAGGCTGCGAATAAGGGGGGTACTGAAGCCGGTGGGAGATCTATTGGTTTAAATATTGACCTCCCAATGGAGCAGAAACCCAATCCTTACGTGAAGACATTACTCGGGTTTCGTTATTTTTTTGTCCGTAAAGTTATGTTTATGAAATATGCCTCTGCCTTTGTTATTCTTCCGGGCGGCTTTGGCACATTAGATGAATTTTTTGAATCCCTCACATTGATCCAGACACATCGTATGAAACCATTTCCTGTAATTTTGGTTGGTAGAAATTACTGGTCTGGCCTTGTCCAATGGTTGAAAGAAAATCTCCGTGAAAATCAGATGATTGATTCTGCCGACCTCAATCTTTTCACAATTTGTGAAAAACCCGCCGAGGTTGTAAAGGTTATTAAAGATAACCACATTGCCTCAAGATAAATTTTTAGAGCTATTCGTTCAATTTTTAAAAGGCGAAAAGAATTCCTCCCCCCATACTGTCAAGGCTTATACCCGCGATCTTGAAGAGTTCTTACCATTTCTCAAAGATAAATCCATTCCAATCGCTGGAGCGGATAGGTTAGCCATTCGTTCGTATCTTTCCTTTCTAAGGGAA
>DAOWKF010000026.1 GCA_030640045.1 Candidatus Omnitrophota bacterium
AATTTATCCCCGCGGGCACTGCTCATGGATGAACTTAAGAAGGGCAAGAGATATTTTATGATTATTACGACTCCCTATGGATTTTTTCGATATCATATCCATGACCTCATCGAGGTTGTAGATTTTTGTCAAGGTGTGCCGGTGATATTTTTTTTAAATAAAGGGAAACATATCTCCTCGCTTACCGGAGAAAAACTTACGGAATTCCAGGTGTGCGAGGCTATGAAAAAGGTCGGGATTATAAAAGGTGAAGAATATACACTGGTGCCCTGCTGGGATAACCATCTTCCGTATTATTCCCTGGTAGTGGAGGAGGGGCATTTCCATACGGCTGATGCGGAAAATCTGCTTGATCATCTGGATGAGGAGCTAAAGACATTAAATATGGAGTACAGGACAAAGAGGGATTCCGGCCGCCTGGGTCAGCTCCGTCTTATCTCCGCGCCTCAAAATATTTTTTCAAAAGTAAAGAGAGACGTTATTAAAAGGCGCGGCGGCAGGATAGAACAATATAAACAGGTGCACCTTGATTGTATAGGAACTTATAGAAAGTGGACTTGAGCTATAGCTTGATTGTATAGGAAAATATAGAAAGTGGACTTAAGCTATAGCTTGACGCGCAGGAAAGGATCTGGAGATATATAAAAAAATATGGGGGATAAAAATGAATACTGAAGATAAATTCGAAACCCTTTCTAAGGGAAGGCTTATCGTCAAGAACATAATTATTAATCCGTTGATAAATTATCTCTTGCCGCGGAAACTGCTTTTGCATATTTTGAAAACAAACAAAAGTCCGCTTTTAGAAGAATCCATTAAGGACCCGGGCGGATGGAAATCCATCCATCTAAGTTATGAAAATACCGCCCCTGAAAGCTCCGTGGATAAATTCGTTCTGCATTATGGTATCTTTCCGATGGGGCTGCGTAATCGTAAACGTATGATGACGCGTATCCTTAAAGAGCTCATTCATGAATATACAGAAAAAGGTCATGTCAATATTGTAGGTGTCGGTGCAGGACCGGGGACGAATGTTATTGAGGCGATGGCAATGGCTCAAAGGGATAATGTCACAGCCTATTGTCTTGACCTGAATGACGAGGCATTTGCCCACGGAGAGATGCTGAAAAGGAGACATGGCTTAGAAGCTGACAGGGTTAAGTATATAAAGGGGAATGCAGTAGATCTGGATAAACATGTAAAGGTTACCCCGCATATTATTAAACTTATCGGTATCCTTGAGTATCTCTCGGATAAGGAGGTGGCTGATCTTCTTCGTTTCGCGCATCGCGCCCTCGGTGCCCATGGCGCTGTCGTTACGCATAGTATCTATAACAAGCACGGGCACGAACGTTTTATGAAACATTTTTTGAATCTGCGGCTTAAATATCGGTCAGTGAGCCAGATAAGCGGTATGCTTGAGGCAGCTGGCTTTTCCATTGCCCATGAAGAAATGGAGCCGTTAGGTATATATAGTGCGATTGTGGGGAGGAAATAGGGAGGGTTAATTATGACTAAAGTTTTAGTTACGGGCGCGAGTGGATTTGTGGGGAGCCACCTGACAAGACGCCTCGTCACGGAAGGTTACCGGGTCAAGGCGCTGGTTAGAACAACAAGTTCGCTGGAGAGGTTGAAAGAACTGGATATAGATCTCGCCTATGGAGACCTCACAGACATTTTTTCCCTGCATAACGCTGTTAAGGGGGTAGAGATAGTGTTCCATGCCGGAGCCAGCGTCGGTGATTGGGTAAAGAAAGAAGAGGCGGACGCTGTCAATGTAAAAGGGACTGAAAATATTTTGAATGCCGCGTTAGCTGCCCGTGTCAAGAGATTTGTCAGTGTGAGTTCTCTTGCGGTTCTTGGCATGAAGGATCACAATGCGACAAAAGAAGAGGCGCCTTATGGTCCTACCGGCGATAGCTACTGTGACAGCAAAATCGAAAGCGAAAAACTTGTGCTTGAATTCGGGCGTAGGCATAATCTGCCTATGACAGTGCTTAGACCCGGTTTTATCTATGGGCCGGGAGACAATCAGGTCCTTCCGCGGGTTTTAGAGGCATTAGAAAAAGGTAAATTTGCCTTTATCGGCCATGGAGATAAGGTCCTGAACACCGTCTATGTCGGAAATCTTGTTCAGGCTATCCTCTTAGCTGTCAGGACTGAAAAGGCCGTCGGGAAAATTTATAACATCACTGACGGTGTCCTGGTTGACCGCCGTGAGTTTATTAATACGATTGCTGATGTATGGGGACTCCCAAGGCCCAAAAAAGAGATCCCCTTATGGCTGGCTAAGGCCCTGACACCGGTTTTTGAGAAGGTGAACCGTCTTACAGGTTCCAAAAAGCCGCCGCTTTTAAACCGCGCAAAGATGAAGTTTATGGCTTTAAATCTTCATTTTGATATCTCCAGGGCAGTGGAGGAGCTTGGCTATAAGCCTGTCTTCAACCTCCGCCAGGCGTTAGAGGAGACACATAAAAATGATAAACGAAAAGCGTAAAATGAAAAGCATTTTTAGTTTTATGTTTTTAGCTTTTAGTATTTTAATCTCTTCTATAACAGCTGCGGAAATTGATCCGCTAAAAATGATATATAGCCTCCGCAAGACCTATGAAAATGTTAATGACTATACCGCTGTTTTTATTAAGCAGGAAAGGGTGAGGGGGATACTGCACTGGGAGGAAAAAATAATATTTAAATTTAAAAAACCATTCAACATCTATATGGGGTGGCGCGAAGGCCCCGGAGAGGGGAGGGAAATTTTATACAGCCGCGGTAAGAATGACGGCAAGATGATTATAAATCCCCACGGTTTAATTGCCCTGATTATACCTGTTATAAACATTGAGCCGGATAACCCGATGGTTAGAAGTAAAAGCCGGCATACAATAAAAGAGGCCGGCATAGGCATGACTATCAAGTTTTTAATAGAGCAGTTAGAGCTTGCAGAAAAGCAGGGAGACCTCAAGATAGAATTTATAGGTGAAGAAACCTTTAAAGACAGAGTTTGCTCAAAGATTGAGACGGTTTTCCCGGAAGGCAAGTCATATTATGCGGGTCGCATTCTTATCTATATAGACAAGGAATATAATCTCCCTTCGCAGACATTTGTTTATGACTGGAAAAATAAGCTGCTTGAAAAGGCATCCTATACAGAATTAAAAATAAATGTGGGGCTTGGTGAGTCGGATTTTGACCCAAAAAATCCCGAATATGGGTTTAAGTAATTTATGGTATGGAATTTGAAAAAGCATAGAAGAAATTTTCCAACCACTGAAAATCGCACTAAAGTTATCGCCGAAGGCGATTTTCTTGAATGTATAGAGTTTCCTTTATGTCATTCTCCGGCTTGACCGGGGAATCCATGGGTGAGGGGTAAGTAATATGTGCGGAATCATTGGTTATATTGGCGAAAAGAAAGCGCAGCCAATCCTTATTGCCGGGCTTAAGAATTTAGAATACCGCGGATATGACTCAGCAGGTATAGCTGCCATAGATAAAGGCCGTCTCCGTATAGCCCGTGCCAAAGGGAAGATAAGGCAGCTCGAGAAAAAACTTTCCGAGCGCCCTCTGCCCGGCACAATAGGACTTGGACATAACCGCTGGGCCACACACGGCCTTCCCAGCGAGGAGAATGCGCATCCGCATGTTGATTGTAAAAAAAATCTTGTTATTATTCACAACGGAATCATTGAGAATTACCTGCCTTTAAGGGAAAGACTTAAAAAGGAGGGGCACCGGTTTGGCTCGGATACTGACACCGAGGTTATGGTGCACCTTATTGAAAAATATATGAACCTGGGGCTGGAGACTGCGCTGCGAAAGGCCTTGAAAATGATAACCGGGTCGTATGCCATCGGACTTATTTCACGAAAGGACCCGGGAGTCCTCCTTGCGGCAAGACAGGGGAGCCCTCTCATAGTCGGCCTTGGCAAAGGAGAAAATTTTATAGCGTCGGATGTCCCTGCTATTCTCCACCTCACTAAAAAGGTGATGTATCTCTGTGATGGAGATATAGCTATTCTCACCCCGTCCAATGTCCGTATAAAGAATATGGCCGGGAAGACACAGTCCCGCAAGGTCCGTGAGATTTCCTGGGACCCTGTATCAGCTAAAAAGAGCGGATACCCGCATTTTATGCTCAAAGAAATATTTGAGCAGCCGCAGGCAATAGAAGACACATTTACAGGAAGGGTCTCTCCTGAAAAAGGAAAGGTATATCTTTCAGAGATAGGATTGAGCGGAAAAGAACTTAAGAAGATCGAAAGAGTAGTTATTACTGCCTGTGGGACATCATGGCATTCAGCGCTGATAGGTAAGTTTATGATGGAAGAATTTGCCCGAATCCCGGTAGAGGTAGATTATGCCGCGGAGTTCAGGTATCGTAATCCTATACTAAATGCAAAGACCTTAGTCATAGGAATAAGTCAGTCCGGTGAAACTGCTGATACACTCGGGGCAATGCATGAAGCAAAAAAACAGGGCGCAAGGGTTATATCAATATGCAATGTAGTCGGCTCCTCCATTACCCGTGAAACAGAAGGGGTTATTTATACCCATGCGGGTCCTGAGATAGGTGTCGCGTCAACCAAGGCCTTTAGCTCACAGCTTGTTGTGCTGTATCTTCTTTCTTTGTACTTAAGCGATATCCGGAAGGAAATCTTTCTTAAAAAAATGCGGAAATATATCCTTGACCTGAAAAAGATTCCTTTTTTAATTAAAGAAATACTGAAGCGCCATCCCGAAATCGAATCTCTGGCGAATATATTTTATAAGAAAACAAATGCTCTCTATCTCGGTAGGGGAGAAGGATATGCCGTTGCACTGGAAGGGGCGCTTAAACTTAAAGAGGTCTCTTATATCCATTCCGAAGGCTATCCAGCGGCAGAGATGAAACACGGTCCTATTGCCTTGATTGATAAAAATATGCCGGTGGTGGTGCTGGCGCTTAAAGGCCGGCGCTATGACAAGATACTCGGGAATATCAGCGAGGTAAAGGCGCGGTCAGGTGTTGTTATAGCCCTTGCCTCAGCCGGTGACAAAAAGATAAAGGAAAAGGTAGATTATATCATCTATATCCCCAGGACTAATGAAATGCTGAGCGCAATACTCGCTGTTATCCCGATGCAGCTTCTGGCGTATTATACAGCGATAAAACGCGGCTGCAATGTAGACCAGCCTCGAAACCTGGCTAAAAGCGTGACAGTTGAATAAACAAATAGAAAACCTTATTTGTCAGGACGGCGGGAAGCTCGTTGGATATGCCTGCGTTAAAGAGATAAAGCATAAATTTTACCTTGCGCCAAATATTTTAAATGGCATTGATTACGCAATCTCAATTGGCGTGGCTCTCAATAAAGAAATACTTAAGACAAATGAGACCTCGCCTTCGTTTCTATATAAACATCACTACCGGCAGGTCAATATGCTTTTAGATAGGATTGCCAATAATATAGCGAATCTGGTAATATCGCAGGGATACAGGGCAATTCCAATCCCTGCTTCAATAATTATAGACTGGCAAAAGCAGCTGGGGCATGTCTCACATAGGGAGGTCGCTAATCTTGCGGGTTTAGGGTGGAGGGGGAAAAACAATCTCCTGGTCAATAAAAAATACGGCTCAAGCATCCGCCTGGCTACAGTTTTAACGGATTTAGTCCTTGAACCTTCCGCGCCAATAAAAGAAGATTGCGGCTCATGTTCCGCTTGCCAGGAATTCTGTCCGGTTGGCGCTATAAAAGATACCCCGGAGAATTTTGACAGGGATGCGTGTTGTAAACAGGTAAAAGAATTTTCACGTAAGATTGGGGTGGGTATATGCGGGCTTTGTCTCGGTCATTGTTCGGAAAAAGGGAATTAGTCTTTTTCTTCACAGCCATTTTCGGCCAGGATGTCTCTTTAATCGAGAAAGCGTCCGGTATCATGGAACGAAGGTTCGGCCCCGTTAGTAACCGTTCAAAAATATTTAATTTCACGCAGACAGATTACTATACTGCCGAGATGGGGGGAGGTTTAAAAAAGATGTTTTTTGTATTTAAGAAGCCCATCTTCCCTGAAAACCTTATTGATATAAAATTGTATACTATGAAGTTAGAGTCTAAATTTTTAGTTGGGAAAAAGCGGCGGGTAAACCTGGACCCGGGTTATCTGTCATTGAGCAAGGTAGTCCTTGCCACTCACAAAGATTATGCGCATCGTCTTTATCTCGGGAAAGGCATATATGGTGAAATTACGTTATTTTTCAAGGACAAGACATTTACCCCTTTCCCCTGGACATTTCCTGACTACCGCACCCCTGACTATATAAATTTTTTTAATGATGAGAGAAAAATATGTTATAATAAATAAACAGGACAGGCTGTCTAATAAGCCCTATGCTGAGGCATAATTATTTTGGGTAGTGAATAAAATTAGCGTAAGAAAAAATGAAAAAATATGGAAAAAAAGCTTGCCATTCTTCCGGTATTTGATATAATGAATATCGACGGTGAAAGTGAAAAAATACCAAGGGGGAATAAGATGAAGATTTTTAAGGATTATGACCAAAAACAAACCTATTTACTACCCCCGTCATTAGACGAATTTGTAAGTTCAGAGCATTCAGCGAGGGTGATCAGTGATGTAGTAAACGGTATAGATGTTAGTTCCATAAAGGATAGTTATGCTGGAGGCGGGCCTCCTGCCTATCATCCGAGCATGATGCTAAAGGTAATAGTCTACGCCTACAGTAAGGGGATTTATAGTTCACGAAGGATAGAAGCTGAATTAGAGAGTGACACAGCGTTCATGTATTTATCAGGGATGCAGAAGCCTGATTTTCGAACGATATGTGTATTCAGGGCCACTCATTGCGAGGCTATTAGCGATATATTTGTTGAAATAGTAAGGCTGTGTGCAACTTTAGGGATGGTAGAATTAGGGCATGTATCATTTGATGGCACAAAATTAAAAGCCAATGCTTCGGTTAAACAGATGAGGGACAAAAAAGGTTTACAAAAAGAGATGAGGCGGGTTAAAGAAAAAATCAAGAAATTACTGAAGCGTGCAGAAAAAGTGGATGAGACTGAAGATGCGATGTATGGACCGGATAATAATGGCAGCGGTATTCCCGATGAGATAAAAGATAAGGAATACCGTCTCAAAAAGCTTCAGGAAGCAAAGAAAGAATTAGAGAAAGAAAAATTAGAAAAGGTTAATATTACCGACACCGATGCCCGGTTAATGAAAAATTCAAAGAAAGTAATTCAGCCTGCATATAATGGCCAGATTGGAGTAGATGCTAAAGAGCAGATAATTGTAGCCGCTGATATAACTCAAGAGGCAACAGACCACCATCAATTAAAGCCAATGCTTGAACAGACAGAAGAGAATCTTGGAGAATTACTTGACGAAGTAAGCGCTGATGCTGGATATTCTTCTTACGATAATCTTGAGTATGTAGAAGATAAAAAGATAGACGCTTATATTCCTGATAACAAAATTGAATCTCTGGATAAAAAAGAAGAGAGCGATAAGAGATATGATAAAAGCAATTTTAATTATGATGAGAAAACTAATCAATACACTTGCCCCGAGGGAAAATCTTTAGTTCCCCACAGCAAAATAAAGAAAAACGGAAGAGAGCTTACAGTTTACCGTGGGACAGATTGCGAAGGATGCCCTGTCAGGAAGAAATGCACCAAAGCCGAGGCCAGGACAATAACGCGGGATGGCCGGGAGCCATTACAGGAAAAGATGCGAAAGAAATTACGAAGCAAAGAAGGAAAAGTAGTTTATAAACAGCGTGGTTATACGGTAGAGCCGGTTTTTGGGAATATGAAATGGAACAAGCCAAAATTAATAATGATGATGCGGGGCAAGCGAAAGGTTAAGGGAGAGTTTGTCCTGATGTGCATTGTCCATAACATTGGGAAGATAATAAGCAAAATTCAAACCCAACCAGCTGAAGTAATGGCTGTAGCTGGGTAAAATAAGGAAGGAGGACCATCTATAGTGAGATTATTGGGTTATTCAGGAGAGTTGGCGCTGCACTTGCCTGAATAGATGGGATAAGCAGTGGAAATCATGAAAATAAAAAGGCTTAATGGACAGCCTGTGGATATACAAAAGATAAAGAAAAAAAATTAATTCCAGATGAAGAGGAATCCAAGATTTATAAACAAATGGTAAAATGGTCGTTAGAGGGTATCGGGAGTAATGCCATAGCATTAAGATTGAATCAGCTTGGTGTTCAAACAAGAGGTCGTAAGATATACAAGAAGAAGTTAAGACGATCTAAAAAAGAACGAGGATTGAGATTGGGTGAATTTAAAGATAGAGATAGCCTGGTATGGAAAGCTGGGACAGTGCACGATATACTTAAAAGACCTGTATATAAAGGCGAAATGCGTTATAAAGAGCTAAAGATAGCTGTTACTGGACTTATACAAGAGTCTCAATGGAATGCTCTACAGAAGGCTTTAAAGAGTCATTATAACAATTCTAACCGCAATACAAGACATTTTTATCTATTAAGGGGACTCCTTTACTGTGCCAAGTGTGGCCGTAAGCTATTCGGGTTAATTAAAGAGAAGAAAGGGATGAGATTGTATGCCTGTCTAAGCACGAGACCTGCCCCAGAGCCTCGTTTTTGTGGATTGAAACGTATAAATATAGATAAGTTAAATAATCTGGTATGGAATAAGACCAGAGAGCTTGTAAGTAATTCTGATAAGATAAAGGAGGCATTAAGACAGGCCAAAGATAATGGAATGGTGGATAATTTACTCCATGAGACCGCTATAGATAGCATAGATAGACAGATAAAGGCTATTGAACAGCAGATTGATAGACACCTGGAGCTTTATGGTAAGGAGATTTTACCTATGGCTGATCTTAATAGGAAGGCTCAGGAATATAAGGACATCAAAGAAAGGCTATCACAGGAAAGGCAGAAAGCGGTAGAGAGAAGAGAACGGATTGAAAGAGCAAAAGAGAATGTCCGAAACATTGAAAATTATTTAAGTAGTATCAGCAAGAATATTGACAAATTTACAGATCAAGAGAAGTTTGAATTTCTACATTTAATTATAAAACGTATTGTGATAGACTATAATGCGGAAAGGGGAGAGCATTCGGTCAATATTATTTATGCCATTCCATTGGAAAATAAAGTAGTTAAGGAGAAAAAGTCATTACCGCATATGCTATCAGGCTCACCGAGGCAGGGCTCATAGGAGGAAGCCAGGATCCCCGGCCGGGAGAAGTGAGCCTTGCCCATCGTGGCGTTCTTTTTCTGGATGAGCTGCCTGAATTCAGGCGTAATGCTTTAGAGGTGCTCCG
Organism: Candidatus Omnitrophota bacterium; assembly: GCA_030640045.1. Classification (GTDB taxonomy): domain Bacteria; phylum NPL-UPA2; class BS750m-G34; order BS750m-G34; family BS750m-G34; genus BS750m-G34. The sequence goes on from DAOWKF010000026.1 coordinate 9,319, forward strand.
CCAGCCGCTTGAGGATGGGGTGGTGACTATTTCAAGGGCCAGGCGTTCTGTTACTTTCCCGGCAGGTGTGATGTTGGTAGCGGCTATGAATCCCTGCCCGTGCGGATATTATGGACACAGAAAAAAGGAGTGCCGTTGTACACCTCCGGAGATTCAGCGTTATATTTCAAAGATATCAGGCCCTCTAATTGACCGGATTGATATCCATGTGGAGGTCCCGAGTGTGAGTTTCCAGGATATGGTGAGGGAAGATAGAGTTGAAGAGTCGGGTGATATTAAAGCAAGGGTTATGCGAGCCAGAGAGATACAGAGAGAAAGATTTAAGAAAGAAAAGATTTTTACAAATGTCCAGATGAACACAAGACAGATAAAGAGATATTGCCCGATTGATAAAGAAGGGAAAGAGCTTATTCGTATGGCTATGGATGAACTGGGGCTTAGTGCTAGAGCGCACCATAGAATTTTAAAAGTCTCCCGCACTATCAGTGACCTGGCAGGAGAAGATTCTATAAAACCGGAATATGTAGCTGAGGCCATCCAGTACCGCCGCTTAGACAGAAGATACCTATATTAGGAATATACAAATCAATCAGTTAAATAATATGGTTAAAAGGCGGTTAAAGATATTAGTTTCACCCGCCGCATTTAAGGAATCTTTGAGTGCGTGGGAAGTATGCCGTGCTATAGAAAAGGGTATTTCCCGTGTTTTTTCTGATGCTACGATATACAAAGTCCCGTTAGCTGATGGAGGGCAGGGAACAGTAGATGCGTTGGTTAAATCTACAGGCGGATATATAGTTAAAAAGTATGTAACAGGCCCTTTAGGTAAAAAGGTATTTGCAAGGTATGGGCTGTTGGGTGAAAAAACAGCTATAATAGAGATGTCTTCTGCTTCCGGACTTCATTTAGTTCCATTCAATAAAAGAAATCCACTTAATACTACTACTTTTGGCACGGGGGAATTGATCCGGGCCTGTTTAGATAAAAGGTGTAATCATATTATGATTGGATTAGGGGACAGCGCTACTAATGATGGAGGCGTGGGCATGGCCCAGGCGTTAGGGATTGAATTTAAAGACAGGTTGGATAGAAAAATCGGATGGGGCGGAAAGAATTTAAAGAATATAGAATATATTGATATTAAACGCAAGGATGAAAGATTGAAAAAGGTAAAAGTTACTATTTTGTCTGATGTAAAAAATCCACTTTGTGGTTCGAGCGGGGCTGCCCGGGTCTTTTCACCACAGAAAGGAGCCAGTCCTGAAATTGTTTTGGAATTAGAAAATGGGCTTAAACATCTGGCAAAACTCATAAAAAGAGAGTTGGGGATTGATATCAAAGGCAAAACCGGAGCGGGAGCCGCAGGGGGGTTAGGTGCCGGTTTAATGGCATTTCTGGGAGCCAGAGCGGTATCAGGCATTGATTTAGTCATTAAATTTACCCGGCTGGAAAACTATATAAAAAAAGCTGATTTAATTATTACCGGTGAAGGGAAACTGGATAAACAGACTATTTATGGTAAGGCCCCAATGGGCGTTGCAAAGATAGCTAAGAGATATGACCGTCCTGTAATAGGTATAGGAGGCATACTCGGAGATGGATATAATCTTCTATACCGGCAAGGATTTATCTCCTTTTTTTCTATTGTTGAAGGGCCGATTACTGTTGCGCGGGCTATGAAATATGCAGAGCAATTATTGGTAAATACATCTGAAAGCATTGTAAGGCTTATTGCAAAATGAAGCAATGGGAAGC
>DAOWKF010000088.1 GCA_030640045.1 Candidatus Omnitrophota bacterium
ACAAGAAAACTTTTGGCAGGCAATTCAAACCTAAATCTGAATGGGTGATTATCAAAAATACCCATGATTCAATTATTGGTGAGGAGTTATTTAACAAAGTTCAGAAGCTAATTGAACAAAGACAGCCTAAAAATCAACCCGCTCAAGTTACGGCAAGTCAATATCTTCTTTCGGGATTAATGCGGTGTGGCAAATGTGGCAGGGCCTATGGAGTTACCGGTTATGGCAGAGACAGAAAATATGCTTATTATAATTGTATTACTTACTCTAAAAAGGGGAAAGATGTTTGCCCTGGCCATAGAGTAAGAGCTGATGAACTGGATAGAGAGGTAATTGAAAGGGTAAGAAAACTTATTTTTTCAGAGGCAAATATGAGAAAGTTTGTAGATGATATCAACGCTGCTACAAAATCATTGAGAATTGATTACGGCAGAAAGATTACAGAACTAAAAAAGAAGGCCTCTGATTTACAGATGCGTCTTAGAAGGCAATACGAAGCCATAGAAAATGGGGGAATAGACTTTTCGTTGGTAGCTGAACGGCTTAGAGAGTTAAAAAATCAGAAGGATTCTTTAGAAGACGAAATTATCTATTACGAAAGTCTAAATTCTCAAAACCAATCAGTTTATATCACAAGGTCGATGCTAGAAGGCTATAGGAAAGAAATGGAAGAAATTTTTATAGGAATAAATGTACAGGAGCAGCGGGATTTTTTGAAAAAATTTATTGAAAAGATTATTGTGAAGGAGGGGGAATTTGAGATAGTCTATTATGCGCCGGGAACTAAGTTTCCTTCTTCAAATCTTCTAGGCGCTTGAGGACATCGTCTATGGTAGTATCACCCTCGGACTTACAGGCCTTGAGGAATTGTTCAAATTTGTTGGTAATAGATTTTATAGTTTCGATTATTGTATTATCCATTTTTTAATTACCCTCTTTTTTATTTTCTTCCATAATTTTTATCGGAAATGTTTTTTTGTTTGCAAGAAGATCTATTAAACTTTTTCTAATAAAAAATTGATCCATTTCTATTTCGCCATGTCCTCTGGGAACATAACATCCTCGTTTAAGTAATACTTTGTCAAAATTATAGCCTAATACTTTAGACATCTCAAACAGTAAATCTACCAGCAAATCACTAGATTTTTCAGAACAAGAGAGCAATCGTGTGTTATAATCCTTTTCTTTTGGATCTTTTGGATAGTTATAAAAGTTATCTAACAGAATTTTCCAAGCATCTGTAACTTTTTTGTGCTTATAGAACTCGATATCTATCATATTAAGGGCTTCAACATGTGCAGGAGAAAGAGGAGTAGCTCTAGTAGCCATCAAAACTCTAAAAATATTCGTTTTGCGTGCTCTTTTTTCTTTTTTGTCCTCAATAAATTTTTGAATTTGAATAGCTAATATAGGTGCTATTACTATGGCAGCGATAACTAGCCAATTACTAATTGTTATTTCTTCCATTTTTATACTTTTTATTTACTTTAGTGGTACTTTGCACCTTTAAAGTCTATCATATTCTCCTATATTCCAAACAATGTTGTGTTATCAACATTGGGGTATCCTGGCTCCCCGGGTTGGATTCGAACCAACAACCTAGCGGTTAACAGCCGCTCACTCCACCATTGAGCTACCGGGGAATATTTTTAATATCTTAAATATAATAGTATCTAGAAAAAGTGAATTTGTCAATATCAGAATTCCCTGCGGCCTTCAAGGGCTTTGGTCATAGTGATATCGTCAACGTATTCAAGGTTTGCACCCATGGGAAGGCCCTGGGCAAGGCGTGTAATCTTGACCTTAAGGGGTTTTAAAATTTTGGATAGATAGATAGCTGTAGCCTCTCCTTCACTGTTGGGGTTGGTAGCAATAATTATTTCTTTTACTTTTTCTTTTTCTATCCGTTCTACTAGCTGCTTTATTTTAAGATCATCAGGACTAATACCGTCCAGGGGAGAGATGGCCCCTAACAGGATATGATAGCGTCCACGAAATTCATTTGTCTTTTCAATAGAGATAATGTCATTAGGCTGTTCTACCACGCATATTTCATCAGATGTTCTCTTTGGGTTGCTGCAGATATTACAGGGATCTGACTCAGTTATATTGTTACAGATAGAGCATGCCTTAATCTTTGTCTTTATATCTATAACCGCCCTGGATAGTTTCTCTACCTCAATGGGATCGGCTTTTAAAAGGTAAAATACAATACGCTCGGCTGATCTCTGCCCTATGCTGGGAAGTTTATTCAATGCTTCAATCAGGCGCGCTATACTTTCAGAGTATCTGTACATAGGTTAGAGTAACCCTGGCGGAAGGTTCATCCCGCCCGTAAGCTTAGACAGTTCTTCAGCCATTAAGTCCTTGGATTTTTTAAGGGCTTCATTACAGGCAGCCAGAAGTAAATCCTCAAGCATCTCTTTGTCCTGCGAAGCTATTACTTCCGGGTTTATCTTTAGAGATACAATTTCCTGTTTGCCATTGATCTCAATTGTAACAGCCCCTCCGCCGGAACTTACCTTGACTACTTTTTGGGCAAGTTCTTCCTGTTTTTTAATTAATCCGGACTGGAGTTTCTGGGCCTGTTTAAATAAATTTGCCATATTTTTCATAATTCTCCTTATTTCCCTTTAGAGAAGTTACCTTCTTTTATTTTTCCATGGAATAAGTCCAGAGTTTTATTAATGATATTTTGATGAGGCGATGCAGTGGGCTGGGTCGTCTTGTTTAATTTTTTAGAAATAGCGCCGTGGAGGGGGATTTCACCGGTAAGACAGTGAATCATTAAATCCTGTTTAAAAATATTGCTCAGGACCTTTTCGACTATCTTTTTGTTTTCCATTTTTTCTACTACCTCTCTATGAAAATTAAATCCATCCTCAAAACAAATCGTTAATACAGGATGATGAAACTTTATTGGTTCACCCTCTATGAGGCATGCGCCTACAGTCATCTTTTTTTTCTTTACCTCCTCAAGCACATGTGCCCATTGGGTTTTTATCTTCTCAAGGCTTAATCCATCTGCCCTGGGAGGAGAAGAGACAACATGAGGCAAAGGGACATCCTTAGTCGGAGGGCTAGCTGCAACAGTGTCAGTCCCGGAGATAGTGCGAATAATTTTAATCAGCATAACTTCCATAAGGAGACGTGGTGAGGAGGCCCACCGCATATCCTGATTTGTAGAGGAGAGTGTGTCAATAAGTGACATTATTTTTTTTTCATCTATCTTTGATGCCTGCGTTTTTAAGGCAGCAAGGTCTTCTTTTGTAATATCAAGTTGCGATTCGCCTTCTTTTCCGATTTTAATAAAGAGGAGATTGCGCAGGTGATTTAAGGTATCTGTAAGGAGTTGTTGAGGCGCTTCTCCCTGGTCAATAATCTGATTGAAGAAGCCGACACTTTTCGGGAGGTCCTTAGTAATGACGGCTTCTGTAAAATTAAAAAATACATCTTTCCCGGCGCGCCCCATAAGTAAAAATACGTCTTTTTCTTCTATTTTTTTATCTCCAAAAGCGATAAGCTGGTCCAGGATACTTTCGGCATCGCGCATACTACCCTGGGCCTCACGGGCAATCTGGTGAAGGGCTTCGTCAGAGATTGTAATTTTTTCTTCCTTAATTATTTTATTTAGCTGTTCGACAAGTTCCTTCACCGATATCTGTCTGAAATTAAAACGCTGGCACCTGGAAAGAATAGTGGCCGGCAGGCGGTGGGGAGCGGTCGTAGCAAAAATGAATTTGACATGAGGCGGAGGCTCCTCCAGGGTCTTTAGAAGCGCATTAAAGGCTTCTGTCGTAAGCATATGGACTTCATCAATGATATATATGCGGAACTTGCTGTGGAAGGGGTTAAATTTTATATTTTCTCGAAGCTGTCTTATCTCGTCTATCCCGCGGTTAGAAGCGCCGTCAATCTCCAGGACATCCAGACTTTTCCCTTCGGTAATATCTCTGCAGGATGTGCAGCGCTGGCAGGGGTTTATAACCGGGCCCTTTTCACAATTTAAGGCCTTGGCCATGATACGCGCCAGGCTTGTTTTCCCTACTCCGCGAGGTCCGACAAAGAGGTATGCGTGGGCTATCCTTTTTTGCTGGATAACGTTCTCGAGGGTGTGGGTAATATGACCCTGCCCGATTAGTTCCTTAAATGTCTGAGGTCGCCATTTTCTGGCCAGTACAAGATAACTCATAGATAATTTTACTAAAAAGTCGTGCTTCCTGCTCTTGATGTTTTACTACAGGCGGCCCATAGAGAGTTAGCTCCGATCCAGTTGACCGACGGTACATGGGTAAAACCGCTTACCGCTGCTTCCTTCCGGACCTGGCGGGGTTCACGAATATCCATTACGCCGGGCCAGACCATCAACGCCACTTTTCTATACCAGCCCTGTGATAAAATGACCTCAAGCAGGTATTCGACCCTGCTATAGCGGATTTCAGGTACAGGGCACCGCTAACTCCCCATCTAGCACGACTTGATTAAAGTATATCATACATAAATATAGAGTCAATTGAAATTGAGAAATTGAGAAATTAAGAAATTGTTGACAGAAAAAGATGCGCGTGTTAGGATAAAAAGCTGAAGGAGTAAAATTGTGAGTAAAGAGTTAGGTTTTGCTATTATTGGCTGCGGAGTTATCTCCCCTTTTCATGCAAGGGCAATTCAGGAGATAAAAGGGGTGAAACTGGTTATTGTATGTGATGCCGTTGAAAAGAGCGCTGAAAAAACAGGGAAAGAGTTTGGAGTAAAATGGACTTCAAATTTAGATGAGGTTTTATCAAATTCAGATGTAGATATAGTTAATATCTGTACGCCGAGCGGTCTGCATCGTGATATAGCTATAAAAGCAGCGAAGGCAGGCAAGCATTTAATTGTTGAGAAACCGCTTGAGATTACCCTTCCTAAATGTGATGAGATTATAAAAGCAGCAAGAGAGAATAAGGTAAAGCTTGCAGTTATTTTTTCATCCCGCTTTAAAGACGGAGCGCAGAAATTAAAAAAGGCGATAGAAAAAAAACGTTTTGGGCAGATTGCCTTAGCTGACGCATACGTCAAGTGGTATCGCCCGCAGGAATATTATGATAGCGGGGCATGGAGAGGGACATGGAAGATAGACGGCGGCGGAGCGCTTATGAATCAATCTATCCACACCATAGATTTATTGCAGTGGTTTATGGGAGATGTAGAGAGTATTACAGCCATTACCAGGACAATTGTTCATAAGATTGAAGTGGAAGATACAGCCTGCGCGATATTGCAGTTTAAGAATGGCGCTCTTGGGGTGATTGAGGGATCAACTGCTTGTTTCCCCGGGACAGATGCAAGAATAGCTATACACGGTGAGAAGGGCACAGCCATTTTAGATGAAGGGGAGATAAGCGAATGGATTTTTAAAGAGCCTGAGCCATCCGGCAAAGATATGAAACAAAAAGAAGGGACTGTGTCAAGCGGTGCTCAAGACCCCACTAAAAAAATGACTCATGAAGCACACCGGCGCCAGATAACGGATACAGTCGAGGCCATATTAGATGACCGCGAGCCTCTGGTAAATGGGGAAGAGGGGAAAAAGGCTGTAGAGATTATCCTTGCCATTTATAAGTCCGGAAAAGAAAATAAAAAAGTAAAATTGGGGGCCCTGTAGAACAGGGGTTTAGTTCATCGGCTTTTCAAGCCGACTACCCGGGTTCGATTCCCGGCAGGGTCACCAGAAATTAGGTTAACCTCTCGACGGCTTCAATAATATCTGTTTCACTAGGAAGATATACCGATTCAAGTACAGGTGACTGGGGAGAGATAGAATCCTTCGCCCCAATCCTCTCTATTGGAGCATCCAGATAATCAAAAAGCTGGTTCTGCACCCGGGCTGCAATCTCAGCTGTAAAACTGCCTGTATTAACAGGCTGGGCTATAAGAATCACCTTGCTGGTTTTTTTAATGGAATTGGATACGGTTTCCATATCTAAAGGGATAAGGCTGCGCAGGTCAATGACCTCGCACTCAATGCCTTTTTCTTTAGAGATCTTTTCAGCAGTTTTAAGACATAGATGTACTAATTTTGACCATGATATTATAGTTATATCCTTACCTTCCCTGGCCACGCGTGCCTTGCCAAAAGGCACAGTGTAATCTTCTTCAGGCACTGCTCCCTTAAAGCCATACATAGTCTGGTTTTCTACATATATAACCGGATTGTCGTCGCGGATGGCCTGTTTTATCATTCCCTTGGCATCATAGGGAGTAGAGGGCGCTACTACAATTAGCCCTGGCGAATGCGTGAAGACAGATTCAAGACTCTGGGAATGCTGACCCCCATAACCTTTTCCACCGCCGACAGAAGCACGTATTACAAGAGGCACTTTAAGCTTTCCTCCTGACATGTAATGCCATTTTGCCGCCTGGTTACAAATATCGTCAGATGCCATATAAGCGAAGTCGAAATACATTAGTTCTACAACAGGCCTTAGTCCTGTCATAGCTGCGCCAACACCCGCACCGATAATAGCTGCCTCTGAGATAGAACTATTGAATACACGATTGCGGCCAAAGATATTAATAAGATTTTTTGTTACCTTGAAGGCCCCTCCATAATCAGCTACATCTTCCCCGTATACAATAACACGGCGGTCTCTTAACATTTCTTCCATAATACCTTCACGGATAGCATCACGATAGGTAATTTCTCCATTTTTGTCTCTTTTAGGTTTTTCCGGAAAGATTTTTGTTTTTGGTTTTTGAAATTCTTCAGGGACAGAGGTATCCGTGGTTTCTGTAAAGACAAATCGAGTAACTTCACTGGTTGCAGGTTCCGGGGCCCCGGCTGCGCGGACAGCGGCCTTCTCGTTTCTCTTTTCCACTTTTTCCAAGAGTTTTTTAGCCTCATCGTCAGTAATAAGTTTGGCCTCTTTTAATTTTTTTGTAAATACATTAATAGGGTCTAAATTTTTCCAGAGTTTAATTTCTTCTTTCTGACGGTATTCTGTCCCGGGATCACCCAGGGAATGCCCTAAAAAGCGGTAGGTAAGAAGCTCGAGCATAACCGGGCCTTTACCTTCGCGGCATAGTTTTGAAGCCCTTCCCACAGCGTCAAGTACACTTAAAATATCCATGCCGTTTACAACCTCTGCGTGCATGTTATTGTTGGCAAAACCGGCTCCCCTTCGTGCCATATAATCTATTCCCGTAACCTCACCGCGCTGCCGGCAGGTCATTGCAAAGGCATTATTGACTATGAGAAAAATAACAGGAATCCCGTATGGTGTCTCTGCTATTTCATTGGTAAACTGTTTCATACTTGCCAGATTTAGTGTTTCCAGGACCACACCATTGGCATACGCGCCGTCTCCGGCAAAGCAGAGCACTACTTTTTCAGGATGATTGAGTCTGCAGGAAAGAGCTGCTCCCATGGCAATTGGGACACTGCCGCCCACAATAGCATTAGCCCCGAGATGCCCGGCTGAAAAATCAGCAATATGCATGCCGCCGCCCCTGCCCTTACAATAGCCTGCCTCCTTGCCAAAGAGTTCTGCTATAGTATGGAAGATGTGGTCCTCCAGGGCCTCTTCTAAAAGTTCTGCGCCTTGTTTTTTGTCGTCTTTATTTAGACCAAGACGTTTTTTCAGGCCTTCCTCATCCATATTTACAATGGAATGAAATCCTTTAGCTATGCCATCGCCGTGCCCCCTGTGGGTGCTGGTAATATAATCTGATGGGGCAATAGCCCCGCACCCGCCTACAGAGGTGGCCTCCTGGCCGATAGAGAGGTGTGTGGCTCCTTTATAATCATAGCCCTTCAAGGCGTCATATGCACCCAGGCGCATACGCTGTATCATCTCCTCGAAAATACGTATGGACATCATCTCTTCGAGGAATAGCAGACATTTTTCCCGGGTTAAGTGTTTTTTCTTAATCTCATCAGCCAGGGTCCCTTTATACTGAAATAAAGGGATGGGATTAAATTTTATCTCGCCCGGCTTGAAATCAGGTTTTACTATAAATTCTTTAACCATTTTTATTTTTTTATTATTGCACAATTATGGAAAATGTCAATGTATATCTTTTCCCATATCTTTTCGCATTTTTTTAAAACTATTAATCAAACCATTGGTAGATGAATCGTGCGACATTACCTCTTTGTCATCACTTAGTTCGGGAAGTATATTTTTCGCAAGCTGTTTCCCGAGTTCAACACCGCACTGGTCAAAGCTGAATATATTCCAGATTACCCCCTGAACAAAAATTTTATGTTCATACATGGCGATAAGCATACCAAGCGTCCTTGGCGTAAGTTTTTTAAATAATATTGAATTGGTGGGCTTATTCCCCTTGAATATCTTAAACGGATCAGGAGAGGTTATTCCTTTCATTAAGGCCTCTGTCTGCGCGAAAAAGTTTGAAAGAAGTATTTTATGGTGGTCTCCTATTGGATTGTGGCTTATTGCAGGCGCAATGAAGTCGCAGGGGATGAGTTTTGTCCCCTGGTGAATAAGCTGATAAAACGCATGCTGTCCGTTTGTCCCGGGCTCTCCCCAGATAATAGGACCTGTCTCGTAAGTCACTTCACGCCCGTTTCTATCAACATATTTTCCATTGCTTTCCATATCCCCTTGCTGAAAGTAGGCAGCGAATCTATGCATATACTGGTCATATGGTAAGATCACCTGGGTTTCAGCTCCAAAAAAATTATTATACCAGATCCCGATCAATGCCAGTATAACAGGAATATTATTCTGAAATGCTGTTTCCATGAAATACTTATCCATTGCATGTGCGCCTTCTAAGAGCTCTCTAAAATGCTTAAAGCCAATAGCGCATGCAATAGAAAGGCCTATAGCTCCCCAGAGAGAGTATCTTCCGCCAACCCAGTCCCAGAATATAAACATATTTTCAGGGTCTATGCCAAATTTCTTGACCTCTTTTTCATTAGTCGATATCGCCACAAAGTGAGATTTTATATATGCCTCATCCTGGGCTAAATCCAGAAACCATTTTCTTGCTGTATTCGCATTGGTCATTGTTTCCTGCGTGGTAAAAGTCTTTGATGCAATCATAAACAATGTTGTCTCCTGAGATATCTTTTTTAAGGTTTCAGCAATATGTGTTCCATCTATATTAGAGACAAAATGCATATTGATATTGGGGTTACAATACGGCTTCAGCGCCTCTGTTACCATTACAGGTCCCAGGTCTGAGCCGCCGATACCGATATTTACAATATCTGTTATAGGTTTTCCCGTATATCCCTTCCATTCTCCTGCCCCGATTTTATCAGCAAATTTTTCTATCTTCTCTAATACTTTATTTACTTCAGGCATTACATCTTTGCCACCAACATAGACAGGAGTATTTTCCCGGTTTCTCAGCGCTGTATGAAGCACAGCCCGGTTTTCTGTTTCGTTTATTTTATCCCCTGAAAAAATTTTATCTATCGCATCTTTTAACTTTACTTCTTCCGCAAGTTCTAAAAGAAGCTGTATGGTTTTTTTGTTTATAATATTTTTTGAATAATCAAGCAATATGCCTTCAAACCTGACGGAGAATTTTAAAAACCTGTCAGGGTCTTCAGAAAACATATTTTTCATGTGCATGGTTTTCATAATTCCATAATGTTTTTTAAGTTTTTTCCACGCAGATGTTTTTACCGGATTGATTTTATTAAGCATAATATTTACTATACACCATTCCCGAGGGTATTTCAAGCAAAATCGGCCTTCGGCCGATAGCTTAAGTCCACTTTCTATAGTTTCCTATATAATCAAGTATTTTCTTAAGCTTCTGGTGGTCTTCCTTTAAAGAAGGAAGGGAAAGCCTTTCCCTTTTTTTGGTCAAGTCCTCATCAGTAGCAAAAACTATACCTGTTTTGGCGACCTGTTTTGTCTGCTCAACCCAGGCTGGCGG